>JBCCXA010000016.1 GCA_039192515.1 Verrucomicrobiota bacterium
GTTAATTTAAGAGATTCTATTGTGCAGCTAATATTTTTCTCTCGAGCTTTTAGCTCAAGAGAAAAACAATGACCAGTCACATTTAACAGTCCATCAAGGATGATATTTTTTGATTGCATCAATCAGATGAATCTTTCGTTCTTACCTTAATAGTACCATTAACTTTCCAATGTGCTTTGGGCGAATCTTGAGAAGTAGAGCTGGGAACCCATACTTCTAGTTGATGGAAGGTATAGGTAATCTCAGCACCTCTGCCAGTTAATTTATCATAGAGTGAAATGGCTAATTCAGGCCAATTGGTAGTTTCATTACTCATCATTTTTCCTTTCTACCGAACGATAACCCTGGATATCGACAAGTCAAATTAGCGTATTCGCATTTATTTTGTGCATAGAGTTAGACAGCAAAAAAAATGATTATATATTCCGTTATGACAGATTTTTTATTGTTGTTTATCATCATGTGTAATAAAGAACCGTTTCAATCTCGAAATTTCTCTGCTTAATTCCGCCTGTCTTACTAACCCTGACTTGAAGAATTGGTCATGAAACAAGTAGCTATCATCGGTGCGGGTATAGCAGGTCTTGTTTGCGCAAGAGAGCTAAAAAAATTCAAATACAAGGTGACTTTGTTTGAAAAATCCCGTTCTTTAGGAGGCAGATGTGCGACTAGAAAGTGGAATAGTCATATCGTTGATCATGGTTTACAGTATTTCACGCTTTCTAACGAAGAGATCCATAAAAACGTCAAATACTTATGTTATTCCAGGATAGGCCTATTAGACAAAGCCATCGTTGATTTACAAGGAGCAGAATGGCAGCCTGATGAGAAAAAATATTATCATCTAGACGGAAATAATCGTATTGGCAAGGCTCTGGCTCAAGGTCTGGACATTAGAATGGAATCGCCGATAACTACTTTGCAACCAATTACTTCGAAATGGCGAGTGAATGATCATAGTTTTGATTATGTCGTGAGTAGTGTTCCTTTTCCTCAATTAAACAATTTTATTCCTCTAGAACCATCCCTTCAAATTCGATTTGAACCTTGTTTGACGGCCTTGTTCTCCTATGAAGGTTTACCACAGAACATGAGTGCAGACATCTATGGCATCATTGACACCTCCAACACGTCCATCATTTCTTGGAGCGCTTGCGAAAACCATAAAACCAACCGTATCCCTCTAGACGAAACCGTTTTCGTGGTTCATGCCTCAGAAAAATTTAGCCGAGAATATTTAGAGACCAGCTCAGACGCATACCTACCTCACCTTCAAAGGGAACTCGAGAACACTTGGCAACTTTCGCCTACCAAACAAAAGAATTCCTTTTCACATAGATGGAGATTTGCTCGCTCCACAGACCCTTACTCCCTTCCCAATGCGCAATTACCAGAAAATTTTTTTGTATGCGGAGATAGCATCGTAAAGTCTCGCTTCGAAGACGTATGGCTAAGCGGTTTGCAAGCCGCTTATTTATTAATAGCCAAAGACCAACAAACTGAAATACCATTTGTAGACAAACAAATAATAACAACTTGAGCCATAAAATGAGTAATTACCTAATCATTGCCTCTAGCAGTACAATAGGACAAGAATTAGTCAAGATTCTTCATCAACAAGCAGACCAACTCTATTTAACTTCCAGAAACCCTGATAAAATTCAGCAACTAGCAGATGAAACACAATCCTCCTTTTCTGCTCTAGACGCATCATCATTTGAAGAAGTGAACCAAGTCTTCGAAGATGCAAGTGATAAATTGGGGCCACTGGATGGGGTTGTTTGTCTCGCCGGCTCCCTTTTACTAAAAGCAGCTCATCAAACATCAGAGCAAGAGTATTTACACACGATACAAACCAGCCTAACAACAGCATTTGCTACTACTAAAGCTGCAGGTAAGCACATGAGAAAAGGAGGATCCGTTGTTTTGATCAGTTCAGCAGCAGCTATGCAAGGCTTTGCTAACCATGAGGCCATTGCTGCAGCAAAGGGAGGGGTAATAGCCCTTGCTCGTTCAGCAGCTGCTACCTACGCCAGACAAAATCTGCGCTTCAATGTCGTTTCACCTGGATTGACTGAAACAGCACTAACCAAGAGTCTTTTTGCCAATGAAGCAAGCAAACAAATCTCCGAGAAAATGCATGTTCTAGGTCGATTAGGTGAAGCGCATAAAATCGCTTTAAGCATCGCTTTCTTATTAAATCCTGAGAATGATTGGATTACTGGTCAGGTGTTAGGTATAGATGGAGGACTTAGTCGAGTCGCACCAAAGATTAAAGGCTAAGAATTAACGCATTTTTGAATTATATTGAAACATCGATATTTGTCATACCTCGGTCCAACCAGCGTACCCAGTAGATCCAAGTATTTATGATTTCGCCACATTGATCCCCTCATATCAAGCACTGATCCAAGCATCATGGGAACTCTACAGGTTTTCTTCCTTAAGATTGGCAGGTTGGATTAGGCACTGTGTCTCCTAATTAGAAAAGGCCAGCTTCTGCCAATACAATTACGGGCAACGACCTTATTACATGGTATTACCGGTTGATGAATTTTTAGGCTGCTCTAGCAAATATGGGGAATGATCTTTGAGTTTATTTCATTTTTCTTGCCTAACCACATCACCAAGACACTATCTTTGTCGCACTTTACAAATGGAAAAACCGAATTGATTATGGGTAAAAGTACTTGGATATTTTTATGGGCTCTGACTGTAAACTCAGCAGTCGGACAAATTGAGGAACCTGAGCCAAACACTATACCTCCAGAAGAGATTCAAGAAATTACCTTGCCACCAGCTCTGTCGCCTCCATCTATCAAAATCAAGCCCATACAAATCGTATCTGCTTCTCCTATACCAAAAGATCTTCAAGATCCAGACAAGCCCATTGGTCATCAAGAAGGTCTACAGATCTACTACCTCCTCGAAGGCAAAAATCTAGTCGGAATCAACAAAGACTCCTTTAAATTGGACTTTTTAACGATGGCTGGTAAGGAAGATTTCTTGGAGCAACAAGGCAGGAATCTCACCCACGTATCTATCATCTATACAAAATTTTCTGAAGACAAGAAATACGGGATCTTTGCTCTTCATATCCCCTGCGACAAATTCTACTCCAAACCTGATATTTCTTTTAGAGGTTCTGCGAAGATTCTTTCTAGCGAATCTCCAGAAACAGCCAGCATCCTTTTAAGCATGGAATCAAATGAAAAAAAACGGGTAGGTCCCTTTGAAATAGAAAAGAACGGAGCCAATGCTTCCTTTTTTGGCATTAGTCTGGATGCCAAAAAAGGACTCGGCATTAAGTTGCAAGGACCCATTGAAATCCTAAGCAAGATCGAGGTGTTGGATGGGAAAAAGCCTCTATCAATTTCAGGTGGTATCTATGAGAACGGTGGTAAAACTTTCTTCTACCGCCTACCAAAAGCGGAGAATGTGAAGGTAGTTTGTCATTACTGGTCGAACGCTCAAGAAATCCCAGTAATTATTAATTACTAGAGTCGCTTTCATTTATTGCGAAAAGGCAGGAGGGGTAATATTTTTTAAAAATCTCTTGCCAAAATGGAATCAAGCTGCCATCTTATTCGGCTAATTTGTCAACTTGACCCAATTTCTAAGATAATTATGGTAACACCTAAACACGAATCCGTTAAAGAAGCTTTGCAACATGTTGAGAATCCACAAATTCTCATCAATATGGTGTCCCGCCGTGTTCGCCAACTCGGCATGGGCTACCGACCATTAATCAATGTTAATCCTCGCATGACTTTCCTAGACGTTGCTTTAAGGGAAATTGCCGATGGCAAGCTTTCCTATGAAGCAGTAGAATTTGCTGAAGACGAAGATTAAGAAACCCTCGCCTACAGCCTTCTCTCTGAATAATGCGGGTGGAAATATTCTCTTCCTGCGATGGCTCAAGAAATAGAAATTAATAACAGGCGCGCGCGACATGATTATCATGTTCACGATAAACTGGAAACTGGCATCTCGCTCCAAGGCACTGAGGTCAAGTCATTGCGATCTGCACAGGCTAGCTTAAGTGATGCCTTTGCTCGCTTAGAAAAAGGTGAGTTGTGGCTCTACAATTTCCATATCTCACCCTATGACAAAGGCAACCGAGAAAACCATGAGCCGAAACGTAAACGTAAACTGCTCATCCATAAGAGGGAATACCGCAAGCTCAGTGGCAACGTCGTGCAGTCAGGTAAATCTCTCATTCCTCTTAAAGGCTATTTCAAAAACCGTTATTTCAAAATCCTCTTAGGTATCTGCACCAGTAAAAATAAAGGCGACAAACGCCAAGATCTTAAGACACGCGATGTCGAGAGATCCATTAGGCGAAACTTTGGTCGCGTCTAAAAAAACTTCCAGCATAATCGTTGCTTATGGATCAAATGAACCCTTCAAAGCACTGGATTCCTGAACTCCAGCGCAAGCTTCCACTCTCCGTAGTTAAAGTCGACGAGAAATCTCTGCACACGCACGGAGGGGACGCATGGCATGCTCACGCCATGCCCGAAGCGGTTGTTGAAGTCAGACATGAAAAAGACATACAAGCAACCATGCGGATCGCCTCAAAATACAAAATCCCTGTGACAGCCAGAGGTTCTGGTCGCGGTTATGTCGGCAGTTGTGTCCCCGTTAAAGGTGGCATCAGCCTTTCCTTAACGAAACTCAACAAAATCTTAGAAGTCTCAGCCAAGGATAGTCTAGCCGTTGTTCAACCTGGAGTCATCACCGAGAGGCTGCAAATAGAAGCAAAACGCAAAGGCCTTTTCTACCCTCCAGATCCTGCCAGCCTTAACGAAAGCTCTATAGGTGGTAACATAGCCACCAATGCGGGTGGGCCACGCTGCTTGAAATATGGAGTCACCAAGAACTATGTTATGGGACTGAACATTGTATTACCCAATGGTGAGTTAGTTAAGACCGGTGGGCGGTGCCACAAAAATAAATTAGGCTTCAACCTGGTTGACCTCTTCCCAGGCTCTGAAGGCATGCTCGGAATCATTAGTCTAGCAACGCTTAGACTTATCCCCCATCCTCCCGCACGCTCTGTCTTGGTAGCCTCTTTTTCAAAAGTTAAAGCTGCTGCTAAAGCTGTCACAGCTATTCAACAAGCAGGCTACCTGCCCTGCGCATTAGAGATTGCTGACAAATTTACCTTAGAGGCTGCGAGAGGTTATAATAAAAGTGTTCCGCCTGGTGAAGCACTTATCATTGTAGAATTAGATGGCCAAGCCCAGTCCGTCCACCGTGAAATCCGAGCGCTCAAAACAGTCATTCAAGAAATCGGAGCGCTTCAAACTTCCATCGCTTCCACCGAAGCTGCTTGCGAAAAACTTTGGGATATCCGGCGTAGCTTTTCCTACAGCCTGCGTGCTACCGGACTAATCAAAATGAATCACGATGTTGTTGTGCCTCGGGGTAAACTTACAGAATTATTCAAAGTAGTTGAGAAAATTCAACAGTCCTTTTCTGATTATCGTGTAGCATCTTTCGGTCATGCTGGCGATGGTAATATTCATGTTAATCTTATGATAGATCCATCTGAAGAAGGGAGGCCTAGAGTACGCAAAGCCATCGATATGCTATTTGCATCTGTTCTCGAACTCGATGGCACTATTACCGGTGAGCATGGAGTTGGCCTCGCTCGCAAGCCTTGGTGGAACGTTGCTACTAGCAGACCTTTACGCTCCCTTCACCACACCATCAAAAACGCTTTAGATCCTCACCATCTGCTCAATCCCGGCAAGTTTTTAGGGTAGAATATCACAATCATATTGATACCCTGGTAGGGGAAAGCATCTCCCTCATCAACACGAATGATAACCAAGACTTATTATACAAGAATTATTGCGCTAGGATGCTGGCTGGGAATCTCATGCAGTATAACTCTGGCTGAAATACTAACCGAATCCAAGGAGCAAACAGAATTAACCAATACTAATAACTGGCCTGAATTTCGGGGTGGAAATGAGGGGCGAACTCAAGTGCGCAACTTACCTCTTGCTTGGTCGGACCAAGAGGGAATAGCCTGGCGTTTAGACTTACCCTCTCAAGGACAATCTAGCCCAATCGTCTGGAATAAGGCTATTTACTTGACCGGGGTATCCGGTAAGAAAAAGGAGAAACTTCACCTTTACAGCTACAATCTCAGCGATGGAGCTTTGAATTGGTCGCGTGAATTCAAATCGCCGCAACTAAGAAAGATGAGCAAAATGGTTTCCCAAGCGGCACCAACCCCAGTAGCAGACAAGGCAGGAGTTTATGCTTTCTTTGAAGGAGGCCTCTTTGTGCATACTGATCACGATGGTCATATAAACTGGCAACGGAATCTAATTGCAGACTACGGAGAAATCAAAGGTAGTCATAGCCTTGGCAGTTCCCCCACGCAAGACAACAAATACCTCTACCTTCTGGTAGACCACGATGCCCCAGGCTACCTACTCGCCTTGAATAAAGCTTCCGGTGCAACTACTTGGAAAACAGACCGACCGAAACGTGTTTCCTGGTCATCACCCATTTTACAAGACAAGACCATCTACCTTAGTTCTAATGGCGTGGTTCAAGCATACGATGCCTCTAATGGAAAACAGTTATGGGAAATTGATGGTATTTCAAAGAACACTGTCGCTTCGCCTATCATTGCTAATAGTTTACTACTTGCCGCTAGCTCAAAAAAAGGTGAATGCATTGCAATTCGCCTGTCCGCTAATGAAGAGAAACCTCAAATTGTTTGGCAAGCCGCCTCAACTTCAGGTGGATTTGCTTCCCCACAGGTGCTTGGAGAACAAGCTTATTACACCAATAAATCCGGAGTGCTTAGCTGCGTCAACTTGAAAGATGGAAGCCTAGCTTGGAGCGAGCGCATAGGAGGTTCTTGCTGGGCTTCACCTATTGTGGCTGGCAACTACCTTTACTTCTTTACTAGAGATGGGAAGACTGTGATCTATAAAAAAGACGAAGAACGAGCGAAACAGATTGCTGAATCAAAATTAAAGGGTATCAAAACCGTATATGGTGTCGCCGCTGTTGATGGAACTCTCGTCATGCGAACTGAAAAACAACTGATTTGCATTGGCAAGCCTATGCCTAACTCAAATTTTTGATTATTGTAACCTTTGATAAAAGCAAATAAACCGAGAAAAAGGGCTGTGCCCACAGCTCAGTATGATAGGTCGATTCCTCTATACTTAGGCATTTTTTGAATTCATTTTAAACATGCATATTTGTCTTATCCTGGTTCAACCGAGGTATGCAAGAGGTTTAAGTATTCCTAGATTGTACTGCCGAATTGATCCTCTGATACCACAGGGATCCAAGCATTAGGGACTATACAAATCTCTAGAGACTTTCATCGGTGAACCCAGGGACTTAGAGGTTGGATGAGGCACTATTGCCTATTCGTTATGAGTAAGTGAATGCACTAAGATTATTTTCATAAGTTAAGATCCGTGAAAATCAGTCTAATCTTTAGCTAAAACCCATACCCCCTCACTTTGATCTGGTAACAGTTCCACATGCTTCACTTTGAAAGAATGCTTTTCTACGAGTTCAGTAAAAGCTTCTGAGGAAAAGCGGTTAGAGAAAAAAGTCCTGACAGATTCCCTAGCCTCCACCTTAATCACATTACGCTCGTAGTTGATATCTAGATCATCATTGAAGAGAGCATTCACCTCTACTCTCAGGTAGTTTATTCCTTGAACAGCAGCGTTACATAAATTAAATTCCCAATTCCATGTATCTTCTGGGACATCTAAGTCGTCCCAGAAGCATTCTAACCAGTGCTTAGTCTCAGGGTTATCGTACTGTGTTATTAACCCATGTTCATCCATTTGATCACCCAGCAGATTGGCACTGATGATCAGAATATCTCCTAGCTCTAGTCCATGACTCAATTTTGCAAGAGCATGTGCTGGAGACATGTTAGGAATCATACCAAGGAAAAGAAAAACGCGTGACTTATCTTTTTTCCTTTGGCCCACAAGAGCATTCAAATCTTCAGCTTGCAAAAAATCTCCTATACTTCCCCTCAAGACCTTGCATCTGCTTAGCTTATTTGCCTCAAGACTTGCTTGTGTTACTAATGGCAAGCTGATGTCGGAAGGTAGATAAGAGATATGATTCCCAGTCCGCAATAAGGCTTCCAATAAAATCATATCCTTATTTCCTGCGCCACACCCTAGGCTAGTCACTTCTACACATTCCTGATCTGCTAAAAGTTTGGTCACATAATCAAATGCTTTCTCATATAGCCTTTTACCCTCTGAATGTATGGCTACCGGTGAATAAGCCTTATGCAGCTTACTCCATCTTTGTGACTGGCGGTAGCTAAGATAGTGAAACTTAGGGGCTATTTGCTTGTTGATTAAAGAATCACGTAATGATTTTTGGTGAGTTGTTAGAAACTGACTTTTATGAACCCAGGTAGATAGGCCCTGTTCACCATGATCATATTCCATGATGTTTTACTCGTTTTATACTTTCAAAGCATCTAGGTCTTGATTGAGTGAACGTGGCAGCATACGAAGTGCTTCAAGGTAGCCGTTAGATTCAATTCCTTCTAGCATCTTATCAGATCGCTCAAGTAAATCTTTTGCCTTACGCACGGCATAGGTATGACCACCGGACTTGATGACTTTATCCACCACGATGCCATAGTCACTACCCTCACCATGTAAAATGACTTCAGAAATTTCTTCTGACTCTTTTTCATTAAGCTGCTCTAACATCCATATAACTGGTAGTGTCATTTTTCCACGAGCAAGGTCTGTACCTAAGGTTTTGCCAAAAACATCTTCTTTACCAAATAAATCCAGACAATCATCGTAAATTTGGTAGGCTGTGCCGAGTTGATCCCCATAAATAGAAAAACGTTTCTGTATATCAGTGTCTTGATCTGAACAAAAAGCTGCCAATTCAGTAGCAACTCGGAACAAAGCCCCAGTCTTCATACTGACAATTTTCAGATAATCTTGGACTGAGAGTTTCAAATCATAGCGCCTCTGCGTCTGAAGAATTTCTCCGGTGCACACTTCACTAGCCGCATCAGCTACTTGCTTGCTAACTTCTGAAGAAGAAAAGCGTGTGCACATCTTAAAGGCGTGGGCTAACAAGCTATCGCCTACTAAAACAGATAGTTCATTGCCCCATTTCTGGCACATAGTGGGCTTTTTACGCCTTATTAAAGCTTGGTCCATGATATCATCGTGAATAAGAGACGCTAAGTGAATAAGCTCAATAACTACTGCCAGATCGATGTGTTTTTTATTCAGCTCCCCTAAAGCATGTGCACTTAGCAAAACTAAAGCAGGCCTAATGCGTTTACCGCCTGTTTCCGTTGCATATTCAACATACGCCATGACATTTGGGTCAAATGTTTGGACTTGTAAGGCTATACTTTCGTTAACCTTCTCTAGATGAGGTATGATATCTTTGAAGTGCTTCTTTAGTTGTGTCTCCCTAGCTAATGCAGGAAACTTATCTAAAACCTTGTTCATCAAGGAGTCGCTTTTTGATACCATCTTAGCCACATCTTAATCTAAATTACCACAGCCCAAAGTCAAACTTTCCAACTCTAATGTGATGTCAAAAATATTTTATCTTCAGAGAGATAGTATGAATGTGCTTGCGAAGCACATTTGTCTATCGCATAACTTTTAGTTGATGCTTTTGGGTAAAATAAGACTCAGCTTGATCACTTGCTTGGCAGTAGCTCTTATTCTGAGCTGTGGAAAGGAGAATGAAGTCATTAAGGAAGTTGATGCTTTAATGGAGGGTAGAAACTACAAGCAAGCGCTTGAGAGACTACGCAGAGCCCTAAAAGAAGACCCTAAAAACCCTAAGCTATTGCGCCAACAAGTTTTACTTTTTCTCAAAAGCGAACAGGTCAATTATTCTATGGCCGCCTACGAAAAACTTCATAAAGCTAAGCCAAATCATCCCGTGTTAATTAATGCACTCAGCAACAACGATCCCGTTATACGAGTGACCTCAGCAAAGGCTTTAGGACTTATGCGCAGGCAAGATAGTATTGATGCGCTTATCAAAGCAGCTAAAGATAGTGATAAATCTGTTCGACAAGCTGTTGTGCTTGCTTTAGGCGATTTAAAAAACAAAAAAGCAGTTACAGTTCTTATTGAGACTTTAAAGGATCCAGATTGGTTCGTCCGTGCTGAAGCTGCCCAAGCTCTCAGTAAAATTGGAGATAGCCAGGCCGCTGAAGAGCTTTTCGCCCTTCTCAAGGATGAAGACGTATATGTGCGCAAGAACGCTCGTAAAGCGCTACAGGACCTGGCAAATGAAGAAAATAAAAAGACCTACATTGAGGCCCTTACTCATGATGACGACGAAGTTAGACTTATGGCAGCAATATCTCTGGCCAACATTGGTGACGCGTCCTCATTAAGTGTTTTAGTAGAAGAACTTGATTCTAGTGATTCTGCAGATCCTATCGATGTGATCCGAGCTTTAGTCAAACTTCGAGATAAACAAGCTCTTCCAGCCCTTCGCAAGACTATGAAGGAAGCAGACGGAGAAGCTAAAGCATATGCTATATTAGCTCTTGGGGAATTCCGAGATAAAGAGTCCACAAGCGCTATTAAAAAGCTATCACAGAGTAGCAGTACTACCCGGGAAGTGAAAATGGCTTGCCTCATGGCTCTCAAGCGCATGAATCAACCCATGAGATTGCCGGATGAAAAGTAGCTAAGGCATTCTTTCAGCTTTTTTCAATTCTGCAAAACCGCTAGATTTAATTTATGCCTGATTGGATACTTTACGTTTTATTAGGAATCATTACTGGATTTGCCAGCGGCTGCTTTGGAATAGGTGGTGGAGCCATTATGGTGCCTATTCTCATCCTTTTCTTTAAAGTTCCCTATCACACTGCTATCGGAACCTCACTAGCACTGATTATTCCGATATCGCTGGCAGGTGGCTTTAAAAATTTTCAAATAGGAAAAATTGATTGGAACATTTTTTACGCCGCAGCTATTGCCGGCATTGTTGGAGCATTGGTTGGTGTTTCCCTTATTCAAAAAGTCCCTGCTGAATACGCCAGAAAAGGATTTGCCGTTTTTTTGCTTTTTACCGCCTATCGCCTTTGG
Source organism: Verrucomicrobiota bacterium (assembly GCA_039192515.1). Taxonomy (NCBI): domain Bacteria; kingdom Pseudomonadati; phylum Verrucomicrobiota; species Verrucomicrobiota bacterium. The sequence goes on from JBCCXA010000016.1 coordinate 11,115, forward strand.
GTCAAATAAGTGTTTGGAGCAGAAAGTGCTTAAGTTATAAAGTCACTATAAGCAATACTTCAAGATCCCACAGCTCCTCCAGATAATTACTACCTTACTCCTCTGAACCCTTTTCCATGGCTGCAAGCTTTAGTTCGAGATCTGAAGCTTCTAGCTGGTCCATGAGTTCTTCTACCTCACCCTCCATAAAACCTGTCAGGTTATAAATGGTGTAGTTGATACGGTGATCGGTAATACGGTTTTGGGGATAGTTGTACGTGCGAATTTTCTCGTTACGATCCCCAGAACCTACTTGTTGCTTCCGATGTTCCGCGTATTTTTTGCGCTCTTGTTCTTGTTTTGCTTCGAGAAGACGGGCGCGTAAGATACTCATAGCCTTCTCACGGTTTTTGATTTGGGAGCGCCCATCCTGACATTTGACTATGATGCCGGTGGGTAGGTGGGTAATCTGCACCGCAGAATCTGTTGTATTTACTCCCTGTCCACCAGGCCCACCTGAGCGACATACATCCACACGTATCTCATCTGAGCGAATTTCCAAATCCACTTCTTGTGCCTCAGGCAAAACAGCTACGGTAGCAGTCGAAGTATGAATGCGGCCCTGGCTTTCAGTAGCAGGAACTCTTTGGACCCGGTGAACACCACTTTCAAAACGCAACTTCTTGAAGACATCATCTCCATTCATTTGAAAGGTAATTTCCTTATAACCCCCGGACTCTGAAGGACTCGCATCCATCGGCTCAATCTTCCATCCTACGCGTTCAGCAAAGCGATTGTACATGCGAAACAGATCTCCTGCAAATATGCCGGCTTCATCCCCTCCAGCACCCGCACGAATTTCCACGATAGTATTACGGGAATCATTTGGATCTGGCGGGACCACAAACTTTAAGAGTTCTTTTTCAGCTTTTTCCCAATCATTTTCTAGCTCGGGCAACTCTTCCTGGGCCATTGCCATAAGCTCTTCGTCCTCAGCCTTGGAGACTATTTCCTTATTCTCTGCTAAATTTTTTTTAATGGTTTCGTAACGCTCTGAAAGTTCTATGGCAGTTTTCAGGCGCGAATGTTCCTTTAGAGAAAGCTGAGCCTCCTGTGGATTGTCGTAGAAATGAGGTCCTGAGATAAGCGTCTCAAGCTCCTTAAAGCGCTTGTAAAAGCCTTCTATATGTAGGGCGAGGTCCATATCTAATTCTCAGTAATTTTTATGGACTTGCCCAGGCAAAAGGCATGAATCTCATGCAACAAGAACAGTCCACATGAGATCCTGTAAGCTATTTTCCAGCTTTTTTCTTCTTCTTTCTGTTGGCCAGAATAGATTCGCCGAAACGCTTCTGAAACTTATCTACGCGTCCAGCGGTGTCGACTAAACGTGTTTGACCTGTGTAAGCAGGGTGTGAATCGGATGTCACGCCACACTTGACTACAAAATGCTCTACTCCCTCAATCACCCGAGTCTCCTCGGTCTTGATAGTCGAACGGGTCGCAAACTCGCGATTCGTCGCCAAATCAACAAATACTGTTGGATTGAGCTCTGGATGGATTCCCTTTTTCATACCGAAACCTTTCTTAAAAAATAAAACGAGCTAAGGATCAAACCAGCTTTCTGGCTATTAGGCAAGCATTATGTCCACCAAACCCAAAAGAATTGCTCATAGCCACCCTGATTTCTGCCTCGCGTGCCTCGTTAGGCACATAATCTAGATCACATGCCGGATCCTGTTCCTCTATATTAATTGTAGGGTGAACAACCCCTGTTTTGATGGTTTTTAAGCAAGCAGCAAGCTCAACACCGCCTGCAGCCCCCAGTAAATGACCTGTCATCGACTTAGTAGAACTGACCAATAGTCTATTTTTTGCATGCTCTCCAAAGACTGACTTTATTGCCTTCGTCTCCGCCACATCACCTACCGGTGTTGAAGTGCCGTGAGCGTTGACATAATCTACTTCCTCTGGATCAAGACTCGCCTTACGCAACGCAAATTCCATGGCCAGAGCTGCCCCATTGCCATCAGAAGGGGGACTTGTCATATGATAAGCATCTGCTGAGGCCCCATAACCCACTATCTCACCATAGATCTCAGCACCACGCTTCTTAGCAGCCTCGTATTCCTCAAGCACAACCACACCAGCACCCTCACCCATCACAAACCCATCACGATCTTTATCAAAAGGTCTAGAAGCCTTTTCTGGCTCATCATTTCGGGTACTAACCGCTTTCATGGAAGAAAAGCCCCCCATTCCCAAAAAGGTAATGCTAGCTTCACTTCCTCCCGCTAGGGCAACGTCCACATCTCCATCAGCTATATAACGGAAGGCCTCTCCTATGGAATGCGAAGCAGTTGCACATGCCGTCACTATGGCAAAGTTTGGACCTTTAAAATGGTATTCGATTGCAATCATCCCGGAAGCAATATTACTAATCATCATCGGAATCATGAACGGGGAAATTCTTCCAGGACCTCGATTTAAGCCATTACTGTGATTATCTTCCAGGGTCTTGAGACCACCAATACCTGCGCCTATGAAAACACTTGAACGCTCCGCCGGGTAAGCATCTTTCTCTAAGCCAGCGTCTTGAAAAGCTTGTCTTGCACATGCAATTGCTAGCTGTGTGTAGCGGTCGCATTTCCTCACTTCCTTGGCGTTATCGAGATATTCTAGAGGATCAAAGCCTTTTACCTCCCCAGCTATACGTGAATTCAGGTTTGATGCATCAAAATGCGTAACCGGCCCGATCCCACTTTTTCCGGCAACAAGATTCTTCCAAAACGTTTCCAGGTCATTACCTAGAGGGTTTATTGTCCCTATCCCTGTTGCTACGACTCGCCTTTTGCTCATACTATTTTCTACTAATTTCTCCCTGAAATAGCAAGGGCACCCCATTCCAACAGGGTGCCCGAAAAAAACGAAAGTGATACTAGCTTACTTTCCGCCGTCTTTTTCTTCAATATACTTAACGACGTCACCAACTGTCTGAAGCTTTTCCGCATCCTCGTCGGGAACTTCGACACCGAATTGTTCTTCGAAAGCCATTACCAATTCGACCACGTCGAGAGAGTCCGCTCCCAAATCTTCGATGAATTTTGCCTCTTGCGTGACCTGTTCTGCATTCACACTTAGTTGTTCTACTATTATATCTTTAACCTTTTCTTCTATTGATTTCTCTGACATTTATGCTCCTAACATCATTTGGTTAACGCTTCTTATGACTTTCTGCGCGCGTTTGGCAACAAAAATCTTTCATTTTCTTTTTTCATTGTTTCTTTAGATAAACAATCCTCCGTCCACTGTAAAGACTTCACCGGTAATATAACTTGCTGCATCAGTGGCTAAAAAAGCCACCAGGGAAGCAATATCCTCGGCTTTCCCTAACCGTTTGAGAGGTATCTGTTCCAGTAATTTGCTCTTCAAATCATCCGATAAAACCTCTGTCATATCTGTTTCAATGAAGCCGGGACACACAATATTACAAGTGATGCCTCGAGCCGCAAATTCTTTAGCTGTCGCCTTGGTGAGGCCTATCAGGCCAGCTTTTGCTGCGGAGTAATTAGCTTGCCCAGCATTGCCATGAAGACCTATTACAGAGCCTACGTTAATGACTCTGCCCTTGCGAGCTCTTGCCATTTGCTTGGCAACTGGACGAGTCCAGTAAAAAGCGCCTGTTAAATTTGTATCGATGACCTCTTTCCAGTCATTGGTGCTCATCCGCATCATAAGACCATCTCGTGTGATACCGGCGTTATTGATCAGTATATCCACCTCGTCAAATTTCTTAAAGATTCCACTTACTGCTGCGTCTACATCTTCTTCTTTACTGATGTCTACTCCATATGGCTCATACTGAACGCCAAGAGCTCTAATTTCCTCTGAAGGAAGAGTTGCTGACTCCAGACTGCGACTCACCCCAGCAATATGGCAACCTTGTTTAGCGAACTCTAGCGCAATGGCCTTACCAATACCTCTGCTAGCGCCTGTGACAATCGCTACCTTATCCTTTAAGCTCACTAAGCACTCCTTTTAATTCTTCGTAATTGCCCGCTGACAAACACGGACTTGGGGTTTTTATACGGTTACACAGGCCTTTAAGCACACGACCAGGACCCAGTTCAATAAATTGCTCAATGCCATCATCCATCATTTGGCGAATACATTTCTCCCACAAGACACTCCCTGTAACTTGCCCGATTAAAGAATCCCTAAGTTCGTCTTCATGTTTTGTAGGATAGCCTGAAATATTCGCATAAACGGGCACGCCGTTACTTCCTAGAGAGACAGAAGATAACTCGTTCTTTAAACCATCTTGTGCTTGTTGCATCAAACGCGAATGATAAGCTCCGGCTACTTTAAGTGGGATAATCTTTCTTAATCCCATTTCTCCGCCTATTTCCACAGCTTTTGGGATCAATGCTTTCTCACCAGAAAGCACTACCTGACCTGGACAATTGATGTTTGCGACTTGCAGCCCGGTCTTTTTCGCAACTTCCCGAGCTTGTTCCTCGGTAGCACCTAGTAGTGTTGCCATTCCGCCCTCAGTTGCTTGACAAGCTTGTTGCATGAGTTTTCCTCTCACGGCTACCAAATTTAGGCCATCTGCAAATGAGAAATGTCCTGCTGCCGCATGAGCGGTGAATTCACCTAAGGAAAGACCTGCGCAAGCAGTAAATACAAAGTCGGGATATTCTGCCTTGAGTATAGTGAGCAACGCCATGCCATGAACATAGAGTGCTGGCTGACAATAGCTGGTGTCTGTTAGCTTCTCTTCAGGACCATTGAAGCAGACGTCCTTAAATCCATTTTGAAGAAGCCGATCCGCTTGATCAAAGAGATCTTTTCCTTCTAATGAGAGCTCATATAGGTCTCTTCCCATCCCTACATGTTGCGCTCCTTGTCCAGAAAACAGTAATGCTAATTTTTTCAAGCCGCATATGGAACCACGTCCCCTATAGGTAGACAACCTTTTTTTACTTACCAGGTGGAATAAAATAGAACTAAACCCTACTAGCCCAAGAACTCGTAGGATACTTTTGGCGAATTTCACTCCTCAATTTTTGCGCCCTTTGGGGATTACCTAGTTTCTCATAGGACTGAGCCGCATGATAAAGTGCCTCTGCGCAGATTTCCCCAAATTGATCCATGGTAATGGCTAGCTTTTCTAGTTGTTTGGCTGCTACTTCCAGAATCTTAACATCCTGAGGAAACTCTTTAATAGTACCCCCTGATTCCGCAACTTCTATTAGCATCTTACCCAACTCTAATTGTGCCTCTGCCTTCGTCTGATTTGAAGAACGACCAGACTTTACTACTTGCGACCAGAGTTCATAGGCTTGATCATAATCTTTTTTATCTCTAGCGAGCCTCCCTTTATAGTAGAGAGCATCAAAATTTTTGGGTGATCTGGGATACTTCTCTTTTAACTCATTGAATAACTGATCAGCTTGTCCTGCGTCCTCCTGAGATAGTGCTACGAGTGCCTTGTAGTAAATAGCTGTCGCCTGAGCCTTTTCCTTGTCTGAATAAGCTTCGGCTAAAGTAGCGGAGAGCTCTTTGATTTTGCTGTAATTCTTAACATCTAGCAGAAGTTTTAAATAATTATCGTAGTTATTAATGGAAATAGATCGAGGATCAGGAACTGAGCTAAATGCCTCTTCATAGCGGTCGGAAGCTGCCTTTTTCTTGCCTCTTTCTAAAGCGATGCTGGCCAGAGCCAATCGATATTGAAGTTGTAGTTTGGCGCTATCTGTGGAACCAATCTGCTTGCTCAGTTCTTGAGTCACTTCCTTTTCCTTTACAACACCGTTGGCGATTCGAAGTAACGCGACATTAGTCCAACGCTTAAAGGCTTCTACACCTTCTTTAGTATCAGCAAATTCAACACCCGCAGTCCATAGTAAGTCTGATGCTTTCTTGAGACGATCATCCCATTTGGTCATATCCTCCGGTGACAAAACAGCGGGCGGTCCCATCTGCTCAGCCAACTTCCTATAAAAGCCGGCAATGGTAATAATGGCATAGCTACCGTAATTATATGCCGCGCCACCCTTATTAGCTAACGCGCTACCTTCAGCTTTCCTTTGTTTATAGAACTCATAGATGGTGTTTAGGGCTTCAATTGCTTTATTCAGTTTCTTATCGACCTTTAGATAATGATCACTGCGCTCCTTCAATGCGGCTAAAACAAATGGAGACTTCGGATACTTTTGGATCAGCTCATCTTGAGCTTTAAATTTAGCCTCTATGTCACCCTTCTGTTGGTGCAGTTGCCAGATTTTTTGATAGGCCTTCGGAGCTTGTGCTGTATCTCCGTAGTTCGCTATGATTTGATCGAAATAGCTTCTAGCTGCATCATATTTTGTTGGATCTTGCTTAGCTAACTCACCCAACAAACGCCCAACTTGAAACAACGCGACAGGGGCATCTTTTGAATCAGGATAGACTTTTGCATAGTCCTTGAAGGCTTCTATCGCCTTATCTATTTCCTTGGTTGTTAAATAGAAACGAGCAATTGTAAAAGCTGCCTTTTCCTTAACCATTTGAGATTTTGCAGTGTTAATTACCTTTTGAATGAGGTCTAATGCTTTTTCTTTCTTGCCGGTTGACCAATAGGCATTTGCCAGCCTGAACTGAGCATCTTCGAATTGCTGATCATCACTACCGCCAGCACTAATATACTCTTGGTAAGCTTTGATAGCCTCTTCGGTTTTTTTAAGCTCCATGTAACAGTTAGCAATGTGGTAGGTAGCCTCAGCTTTCAAGTCTCCGTCAGGATTATCGGTTATGTATTTTCTGAATTCTTCTATAGCCTCTCCATATTTGCCTTGCGTCATCAATGAACTTGGTAAGAGAAAACTCATTCGCTTCACCGTTTCATCATTAGGGTATTTTGCCAAAAGATCTTTATATAGTTTATCTGCCTTATCCGTCAGACCTTGTTGTGCATAGGTAAAATAAATCTGCAGTGACGTGGTCTTCTTCTGATCCTCTTCCATAAAAGGCTCAAAGTAACGATAAAGCACTCGCGCTTCATCATACTTTCCTAATTTTATCATGGCATTAGCGACTCCCAGCATAGCCCTCATAAAGGGATCTTGATCGGCTTTGATTTGCGCGAGCTTTTTAACCTCTCTTTGATGATAACGTTTATTGCGCTTAAAAAGTGCCTCGCTAGACGCAGTGGCTGTCATACGTTTTCTTGCTTCTTCAATCCGCTTCTCTTGAGAGACAATGATCTTTCTTTTAGATGGCACTTGGTTGAAGATCTCAAAGGCTTGATCAAATTTCCCTTCATTTAAATCAAGAAGACCTAGCTTTAATATAGCATCCGCAGCAAAGGATAAATTAGAGCTGCTCTGAAGCTTTTTAAAAATGCCCTTGGCCCTATTATAATATTCGTTAGCTTGGCTTTTGTTTTTCTCTCGCTTCGCTTTATCTCCCTGTTCCATTGCAGTCTGGCCCATCAAAAATTCAATGTTATCTCTTAATATGCCCTCTTTATCCTCCTTTTTTAAGGCTTCGAGTGTTGACCAAGCCTGGGCATAATCTCTGGTGATAAGGTTGGCTTGCACCTGTATGAGTAAAGCGTCTTGCTTAAACTCTGTATCAGGGTTGTCTTCTAAATACTGGGCTACTTTTGAAGCTACATCCCCGTAGAATTCTTCTGCCTTGATCTTGTCCCCTACTGCTTGAGCTTGGTCAGCTTGTGATTTGTAACATTGAATGATGGTGAAGGAGACCAGTGGTTTGATTTCTTCTAAAGTCTGCTGAGTCTCCTTATCCCCCTCCTCAGCCTTTAATGTAAGAACCCTTTCCAAGGTCTGAATCGCTTCCTGATGCTGCTTTAATGTTAAATATGCAGATCCAAGAAAAAACTGTGCTAGGGGTGCTTGATTAGGGCGAATACCCTTTGTTTTTTGTAAAGCCTCTATAGCCTTTTTATGGTCCCCTAAATTAAAATGAGAAACTCCAATGATATAATTGGCTGTCGCTTTTTGTGAATCATTTAGACCGTCCGAACCCAGGTATCTTGTCATGAACTCGATGGCTTTAGCATACTCACCACGACTAAAGGCTTCTTCGGCTTCTTGGGCTAAGCCACGAGATTGAGAAAAGACCTTAGCAGGCTCATTCGCCCAGGTTACTAGTAGCAGTAGCGAAAAATATAGGAATTTACGCATAGTTATTCCATTTTGACATAAATATGGCTATTCCGAAGCAAAAAATTGCAATTAAAAGCTTTAAGACTCTTATCATAGCTCAAAGAACCTATTTAATTTTCTCTTAGAAGCTGAATGAGCGCAGAAAAATCCTTATCCTGCAAGCCCTGAGATACGCCCTTTGCGTAGAGCTCTTCGTTACACTTTGTCAATGGCAAGAGACTGTCTCCACCTGATGACAAGGCAAGTTTGATATCTTTGTGCATATGCTTGATAGAAAATTGTGGTGTATAATCATTTTTCGTGAGTTTGGGCATCTTAAGCTTAGCCACCCCGGATTGAGCAACGTTTTCAGACAAGACTTTGAAGAATAATTCGTCTTCTATACCCGATTTCCGCGCAAAGCTGAGTCCTTCATTCAGAGCTTGAGAAATCATAGCTATCTGTATATTCATAGCTAATTTAATGCCGCATGCTTGTTCCACGCTGCCCACATCAAAGCAATTTTTAGCAATTGGAGCCAAAACCTGTCGGGCTTTCTCTTTTGCCTTCCCCTCGCCCCCCAAAAAGAAAATATTGGCTCCTTCCTCTGCTGCTATTTTGCTACCGGTAAAAGGGGCTTCTACGTAGGAAGTCCCCAAAGCTTGAACTTTATCTGAAAACTTCCTAGCCCATTCACCGGAAATAGTGCTCGATTGAATGATCAAGGCATGCTTATCAACCACCTCTATGATTTGATCTAATACACCCTCAACAGCAGGAGGATCAGCTACCACAATATGAATAGTTTCGGCAGCAGAGACCGCTTTTTTTAGATTTGGCTCATAACCCTTCAAATCCTTGGGCGTTCTATTCCATAAAGACAAGTCATACCCTATTTGATGATAATGAGGTGCCCACGCGCAGCCAATGATTCCCAACCCAACTAAACATATCTTCATGTCAGCATCGTAGGCGGCCTTCTAGCTTCTTGCAATTTAAACCCAAAAATGCCTGAATGAGATTTATTTATGGACCCAATACCTCTAGCTACTAGGTTGCGTTTCATTCAACATCCCGAGCAATGTTCCTTTTACAACATGGCCGTCGATGAAGCCCTCCTGCGTCTTATCAATGAAAAAGAGAAACCTATCTTAAGAGTCTATGGTTGGTCTGATCCAGCCGTTTCTATCGGCTACTTTCAGAAAATGGATGACGTGCCTGAGGGCAGACCTTTTGTGCGGAGGTTTACTGGTGGTGGACTAGTAGACCACACCAACGATTACACCTATTCCATCATTGTTCCCCAGCAGCACCCCATCTACCAAATGGGTACCTCTAAAAGCTATGCTAAAATCCATGAATCCATTAGTCATGCCTTAGTTGATTTGGGACTCTCGGCAGCACTCGCAGAAGAATGTTCAACGGGTGATAGCAATGCATGTTTTGAGAAACCTGTTCGCTACGATGTCATGCAAGGCGAAAGCAAACTAGCTGGTGCTGCCCAAAGACGTAACCGTTTAGGTTGCCTGCACCAAGGCAGTATCCTAGTGCCTAATCTCGACCATGGCAAAATGAACCCCGCACTGCTGCGACATCTACTGCCATTGCTTGCTCAAGATTGGGAAGAGTCCTCGCTGGACAGCCAGGAACGAACCAAAGCAGAAAAACTTACTCAACAACGTTACTCCACTTACATCTGGAACCACCAAAGGTGACACACTACCAACCCAACTGAAAGTTTTCAGCTAGTTTTCTCAAAATCAACTTCTCGATTAAGTATAGAACGCACGCCTAAGTTTAAAGATCTCTAAGTCTCTATTACATAGTAAGAGTTAAACTCTTGATCTACCTATGATACTAAATTCGCACACCGACTTTCTCCTATTTGGCGTGGTCCTGGCCGGCTAATAACCATAAACTAAAACAATCCGCGTCAAGTGAGATCCTAGCAATACATCAGTCTCATTGCTGTCCCAAATGGCAACTTTGACCCCAAGCTTCATATTTAGCTAACTATTTCTGCATAAGTGGACGAAGTCAGAGGTAATACTTAAAAGAAATTAAATATATGCACAAAGCCCTTCTATTTACCCTCCTAGGAATCTATACTCTTTTCAATCTCAACTCTTATTCAGCCGTTGCTCTACAACTTACAGATCTTGAAGAGAGTAATATCGAGCTAGTCACCAATACTTCCCTCAGCCTAGCTACTACCGATACTTCTCCAAACAACAGATCGGATCTTATCAAGCCCAAAAGAGAATTGGAGAAAAAACCTACAAGCCAGATAGAAGAATTTAAACCATCAGATGAGGCTGCCGTGTTCATCATGGATACTGAGATGCATTCCAGCCATCACACGAAACATACTTCCCTTGAGGGTAGTAGCCCCATAAAATCTTGGCTCATTATTGCTGCAGCGATTCTTTTTTCAGCCGTTCTAAGTGTTCTTACCTATTTTATTACTCGCAACAAGAGCGTCGTTTACCGCTTCTTTGCTTGCTCCGGTTCCATCTTAGGTGTCACAACCCTAATGTCTGTGATCGTATATGTTGACCTCAATATCGCACTCCAGAAAACAAGTCTCATCAGTAGAGATGATATCCCTATTCTAACTACCTTAGCAGATGCCGAGGCCAGGATGTTGGAACAAGCGCTCTACTTAGAGAAGTATCTAAGCAAAAGTCAAGAAGCCTATACAGAAGCATTTATCAAGCGTGGCAAAGAAGTGAAGCAAGAACTTATGGATGTCGAAAAACTTCTTGAACACGCTAAGAACCATTCCATAAGCGAGAATGACCAAAAAGCATATAGTCATATCTTAGGTGAAGTCATTAAATTGGAAAAACTACATGACGAGTTCGATAAAACAGGAGAAAGACTTGTGGAAGCGAAAAAAAATGATAACACTTCGTTAGTCAGTGACCTTACGCAAACGGTGGCCAAACAAGAGTTTGATATGAGAAAGCTATTCAATAACGTCATCAACCAGGAAAAAGAGAAAACGATCGCCAGCGCTCTTGAGACTGAAGCTGCCAGTAGGGAAGCGCAGCTAGTTCAGATTGTTGGAGCAGTCACTGCATTAGTAGTGGGATTGATCTTAGCATTCTTCATGGGAGTTCAAGTCAACAAATCACTTCTAGCCATTTCCAGCCGTATTACAAACAGCACAGACTCAGTAAATGAAAATTCAGCAGAACTTTCTAGATCTTGCATGTCGATTGCAGATGGCGCAAGCCAGCAAGCAGCAGCCTTTGAAGAAACCAGCGCATCCATGGAAGAAATATCCAGCACCGTAAATACCAATGTCGAACATGTTGAAAACAGTAAGCGCCTTGCGGATTCTGCGCTCTCATCAGCTCAAGCCGGTGTCGATAATATGGGACAAATGAAAAACTCTGTTGAAGCAATTAGTGAATCCTCTGACGAATTACACAAAGCTATGTCAGACATTAAAAGCTCTAGCGAAAGTATATCAAAAATTATCAAATCGATTGATGAGATTGCTTTCCAAACCAATATTCTCGCCCTTAATGCTGCTGTTGAAGCAGCCCGCGCCGGAGAAGCAGGAATGGGATTCGCAGTTGTCGCTGACGAAGTTCGCAATCTTGCCAAGCGCAGTGCCGACGCTGCTCGAGAAACTTCTGAGATGATTGAGGATGCCAACCTGAAAGGATCAAAAGGTGTAGAGGTAAGTGAAAGCATCCTTACCAAACTTCAGCAAGTCGTGTCTAGCACCGGAAAGCTTGAAACCAATTTACTAGAGATTCAAAACAAAGTCCACGAGGCCAATAACTCTACCGCAGAAATTGAAACTTCCTCTAAGGAGCAATCGGTAGGAATCACCCAAGTCAATGAAGCCATCACACAGATGGATCAAGTCACTCAGCAAAATGCCGCCACTGCTGAAGAAAACGCGAGCCTTGCTCAAGAGCTATCTAATGAAGGCAGACAACTTAAAGGTATTATCGATGATTTGAACAAGATCGTGCTCAAAAAGGGTTCTGAGCCCTCAAAGCCAGTATATTCAGCACCAGTTGAAAACACAGAGCCCTCTAATCCTCCTTCCTTAACGGCTAGCGTTAGAAAAAATCAACCAGCCCAGGAGGCCGTTTTCTCGGACGACGACAACTTTTTCTCTTAGAAATGAATGAAGACTATCAAGCGCCGTGCTCTTAGCTTGAAGTGCTAATGACTTGAATTTCCCTCATATCATCTAATAACTTACTCATGCGTTCATCTATCTCAGGCTTAATTTCTCCTTCCTCTTTCCAATCATCCTGAGATACATACAAAAACCTGGGAACAATCACTGAACGAAAATCTAGCATCAGATGATTGGCAAAGCCCATGATCGACATATAGCTACCGCTCCCTCCCGCTGAACAAATAAAGCTAATCACTTTCTTGGTGAAAGCTCGCCCAATTAACTCAATCACATTCTTAGCAGCTGAATTAACATCATAACAATAGATAGGAACTGCAAAGACAATATGAGATGAACGCTCCACCTCAGCCTTTAAGTGTTGCGCTTGACTAGATTCCCACCCCTCTCTAGTGCCAGAAAACGGCAGAGCAAACTCTCTTAGATCCATCAATTTAACGCTTACGCTAGCCTCTAACAGTTTCTCTGCAAACTGCCTTGCTAATAACTGAGATTTTGAATCCTCATTTAAACTCGTTGAGATAATGGTGACATGTTTCATCTACTAGTATTACCAATGTTTTCCGCATCTTACGACCTTTTCCAAGATGAAATAAACACAGCCTAGTTCTCTTCAAAAATACAAACATACTTTGCTAGATTACAGTCTTGGCAAAGGGTGGTATCATAAACAAAAGGAATATCTTGAAACTTGCCATTAGGCTTAACTTTCACCTTCAACACCAACTCATAAGGAACATCACTAGGAAGTGGTTGTAAGGCAATAAAGATTTCCTCTTTAGCAATCAGACCAAGCTCTTGCTTACCAGATGAAGCTTGAGCCACCACCTTGACTTCGGAATCACTTGATTCGAAAGCTTTTAAGGACTTATCTAATAAACGAACCTCTACAAAATGCTTTTTAGAGGCAAAAAACTCGACATATCCTTTGCCTAATTTCATAACCCGTCCACCATTAGGTCCTTTAGTTTTTTCTTTCGCAATCACCGGCAATGCCAAGATGGTTAGCAATATCCAAGTCGCTACTATTTTAATGTATTGAACCCTATTCACTCTATTGACTCTGTATTTTTTCATATGACGCTTTTCTTGTTATGGCTATTTCATGAAATCTTTCAAATTCTAATTACTGCCTCTTAATACCCTTTTAATTTTCTAGCTATCAATAAAGTCCAAGGCTAAAAAAAATACCCCATCACTTCATCAACTACTACACATGCTAGTAAATTCAAAACGTACAAGATAAAATGAAATCAAAGAAGATAGCTAAGACAAGGAAAAGAGAGTGGACGAAAATGTATTAATCCCACCTCAGGACTGAGCTGTTTTAAGCTAGAAAGGGCCAAACCATCAAGTACAGAGAGCGCCAGTTCAAATAGAATTGGGACATGAATCTCCAAAGGTGACACTTCTAATTGACCTATTTCATACGTATGAATAAAGAGGCGGGTATCATTTATTGACAGGCTAAACCCTTGGAGATTTTTTATGGACCTATATGCCAGACATGGCCTTCTAGTTCTTGGACCTAGCGGTTCCACGACTTTTGCCTTGATGAGGCAGGCTGGCCATGGCGCATGCAATCTAATTTATGTTCGTTTACTCTCTAGACCTCGCCAATCATCTACCTTTTTTATCTGTTGTCTTGAGAATTGTCGCAGAATTAATGGAAGCTCAGCAAAAATTTATCAATTTCTGCAATCATTCATCACCATGAATCGTTCTTCTAGTACTGATGCGATTGAGGTGTCAGACACGAAAACCTGCGTCATGTAATAGAAGTTGAAGGAGATGCGCGATAGCTTGAGCCGTAAGAAAAAGAGAGTTGATGAAAATGTATCCAATAGGGATACCTCTAGAAGGCCCTACGTTTCTTGAGACCAAGATCCTGCACAGATCTTTAAGTTCTATTGCATTATTCGGATTAAACTAAAACTTAAAAATAGGAGAATGGAAAATGAAATTTAAAATACTGATGATTATGATAGCTGCTTTGTTGCTAAACCTAGCCAGTAATCAGGCTATGGCCGCTAAAGACCCCAAAATTATTGTCGCTAAATTCCATGCAGACTGGTGCGGTAGCTGTAAGGCTATGGAGGATAGTCTAGTCGACTTATCAAACAAATTTGATGGAAAAGAAGTATTATTTGTAACATTTGATCGAACCAATAACACGACTACACATCATTCCGAACTATTGGCTTCGGCCATGGAATTGGGTGAGATATACGATAGCCATGCAGGCACAGGCTACGTCCTATTAATCGATCCAAAAAACGGAAATGTCATTGAAAAATTAAAGGGGATGAGCACCAAGGAGATGGGGAATAGCATTGCTGCAAAGCTGTAGTATAGTACGTTAAGACTGCTAATCCGTCCGACCCGGGTTAAAGTCTTTCACAAAGACTAAAAACAATCACAACTTACGAGTATTTTCTAGTGGAAGAAAAAGATCTTATTCAGCACGGTTATCGATACGCCCTATCGCTCACTCACCATCACTATGATGCAGAAGATCTTGTCCAGCAGGCCTGGATCAAATTACATAAAAAGTACGGAACGGTTGAAAATAAGAACATTCTTTTCACCACCGTTAAAAATATTTTTTTGGATCGCTACAGAAAAAATCAGATCGTTGTTTTTGAAGCCTTAGAAAATCAAGACACCCCCACCAAAGACCATTCACCTGGTGCAGAGATTGATATGGAAACCATTCTCTCAACCCTAAAATACGAAGAACGCGAGGCGCTCTACCTAAATATCGTCGAGGGATTTACCGCTAAAGAGATTGCGAAACAGACAGGAAAGTCACGTGGCGGGATACTAAGCTTAATTTTTCGTGCCAAAAAAAAGTTAGAAAAGACCTTTTCTGAAACAGATGATGGGAAAAGGAGGGCTTAATGGATGAGATAGAAAAAAAGCATAAGGAGTATTACCAGCAGCAAAAACTCTCTTCGAAACGAGTAGAAGAGATACTAACCTCCGCAAAAGAGGTCGAGTTAGAAGTTCCCTGGTGGCGAAAAAACGCAGGTATCTTACTAAGAGTAGCAGCGTTTCTGCTGATGTTTGGCATCATTTTTACATTCTCACTAAAAGACTCTCGCAAGAACGACCTAGGGTCAACTGTAGCTCGTGACTTAATAAAAAATCATAACAAGCAACTAAGACCCGAAATTGTTTCTTCAAGCTACAATGAAATACAGGGATATTTAACGAGAATGACTGTTTCTGTTGAACCCGCTGAAATCTTTCTCGAAAAATTCGAGATTATTGGGGGGCGCTATTGCTCCGTTCAGGGAGAACTCGCGGCCCAGCTTAAAGTCCGGGAAAAGGAAAGCAATCGCATGGGTTCCTTATACGTCTGCTCAGACAAAAGCATGCTCGATAGAATTCGACCCGACGTTTACGAAATCAATAGTCAATTGGTAGAAATTTGGAAAGATAAAGGAAGAATCTTTTTCTTAGTGCTCTGAGGGAGCATGTGCTCCCCAATAGTTATCTCTCTCAAATTTCCTAAGGCTATCACCCACATAATTGCTATCACCCACATAATTTTCTAATGGAATCTATGTCAAGAATGGGATCGCATCCTTTACAAATTTGCGAACAAGCCTAGCTTTACAACAACTACTTCAAGTATTTGATCTATAAAATATGAGACATCGCAATACTCTAAAAGTCGGAATCTGTGTCATGATGGCCGTGCTCGCTGTTGAAACTTCTCAAAGTTCGGAGAAAACTGCTCTGAATTCAAACCGATATATGGAGGCATATAAACAGTACTCGGATGCACAAGCCCCCCTCCCAAAGGATAAAATCAAACACTTTGTTTTCATTTCCCGGTACCAACTCAAGAATCATGTTTTCTTGAAGAATTCTCGTATCGCTGGTGCCCAGATTCTCTATCCATGGACTCAGTTGGAAACGGACCGAAGCCAATACAACTTCAAGAACATTCGAGACGATCTTCATTATCTGCTGTCTAAGGGGAAGAAACTCTTCATCCAGCTCCAGGACACCACTTTCCATCCAAAATGGAAAGCTGTTCCGGATTACATGCAGACACCTGAATTTGATGGAGGCCAATTTGCCAAACAAAATCACAAAGGCCTCCCTTCTGGTTGGATTGCCAAAAGATGGAATCCAATAGTGCAAAAACGCTTTGCTCTATTGCTCCAAGCCTTAGCAGAGGAGTTTGACGGTCACCCCAGTTTTGAAGGTATCAATTTACCAGAAACTGCGGCAGAGGGCCTAGATAGCCAGCGTGACCCCACATTTACTCCTGAAGTCTACGCAAAAGGAATCAAAGCCAACATGCTCGCTATGAAAAAGGCCTTTCGAAAATCCGTAACAATGCAATATGCAAATTTCATGCCTGGTGAATGGCTGCCCTGGGAAGACAAAGGATACCTCCGAGCAATTTACCAACATGGAGAAAAAATTGGGGTAGGCTTAGGTGGACCCGATCTGATGCCCAAACGAAAGGCACAACTAAACCATGCATTAGCTTTGATGCATGAGGGGTCCTTCACCGTGCCCTTGGGCGTTGCGGTGCAAAGAGGTAATTACATTGGGATGACAGGAGCCGACGTTGACCCTGGCGAAAGCATAACCAAAGATGGCGAAAGTAAAGACACTAACATACCTTTGTTACACGCTTTCGCCAAACACTTCCTCAACGTGCAATACATCTTCTGGCAAAATGAAGAGCCTTACTTCAGTAATGTTTTCCTCACTATTCTCCAATAGGCTGATACAGGAGGGTTTCCCAACAGATTATCTTATTCCTGATTCCAGACCATTTTGATGGAATTCTCAATCCCATACCCTTTGGGGCTAGCCTCAGAGCGATTATTTGCGGCGAACATCGTAATTCGATCATCTTTCTTCTTAGCATCCACTCTGCGACGGGTAGGTATTTGGATAAAACCATTGGAATCATTTTCCTTTAGCCAAGCAAGCGCATAGGCAAGCCATTGCTCCCGATAGCTTTTGGTCTGCACAGCAAACCAAGATATCTCATCATAGCCCCACACCCAAATTCCGCCAATGCTCCTTCCTTCTCTTCCACTGTATCCCCAGTTATCAAATTCAACTAAAAAAGGTAGCGACTTACACTGCCAGCCACTGGGAGTAATCCCCCCTTTACTTTGACCATAAATCCGGGTTAGAGGTTGCTGAAGAGACAACTTAATCGCCGTAGGCTTACCTTGAACCTCAAGGGGCCTGAGAGGAAATGAATGAAAATCAAAGAGCAATTTACCCTTGTGTAACTCACCATGTGTACGCGCATCACAAAGCACAAGGTGTCTTCTTGCATGTTCTTTGGCATAAGCCCGCACCCGACTTAGCATATCAAACCAGTGTGTATGGTCTTCATCTGCATCATCCATCAATGCCACCTGGCCAAAGTGAATGGCTTCTATCCCGGAGTCGATATAGCGCCTAGCTCGGTAGTAAAACCATAACCGTGTTTCTAATTTGGACATATCAGGGACTGAACCCTCAGGCCAACGATCCACATGCTTTCCATCATCAAAGAGCATGAACTTATATTTAAAATTTCTTTCTTCGACGACCTCCCCAAATGCCTCGAATGCCCAGGCAGGAATAGGAATATTTCTCACTTTTGGGGAAACTACTTCAGAGATGCAAGCTTGAAGAACCATCTCAGGGTCCATCGCATGAATCTTAGCAGCAGCCTCCTTTACTTCTCGAAAATGCTTTTCTTCACTACCCATAATGTATCGGATATAGGCCGCTCGACCTATGAATTTTGCACCTATGCTTTGTAGCATTCTCAGATCATCGTCAAATGAGTCAGTAGTAGGACTGGGATAGGAGCCACAAAGGCCTACATGAGTTACAGCACGCGATAAGTAATTTTCCAGGACTTTGCGGGAAATCGTACCATCAAATTGATACTTTCCCTCTACAGCACAAGCCTTGAAACTTAAAGCTAGCGTAGTAGCTACGCATAGAAATATCCACGGAATCCCAAAAACTCGTATAGCCATTTTCTCAAATAATGTAGGACCTTGTATAACCGACTAGCTATAGAGCACGCATAGTGCGAGAGAGACTTAAAGACTTGTACAAGCTTCCGGTGCCAAGAAGCATAGAGTCTCTTAGAAACATTACTTTGGGTTCATCTTCGTCGACTCTCTTTACCATGTCGCTCAAGCTTTTACGCATTTCATTCAATTTTATGACATCATCCGGATAAAGTCTACCACTCCTTGTAAGAACTTAGCTGCGGTAGCTGTTCCTATAAAGATAAAATATGCGCTTTTATTTTGAGTGCCCTTAACTCCGGGTCTGGATATGTAATTCCTTAAGCTGCCTAGGAGTGACTTCCGTTGGAGCCAGGGCCATAAGGTCAACCCCTTTGTTGTTCTTAGGGAACGCCATGACCTCGCGTATACTCGTTGCGCCTGCCAACATCGCAACTAGCCTATCTAAGCCTAAGGCAATACCTCCATGCGGTGGTGCGCCAAAACGAAAAGATTTCACCATATAACCAAATCGTTCTTCCACAACTTCTGGGTCAATTTTCAAAACATCAGTGAAGACTTTTTGCTGAAGGTCAGGGTTATGGATACGAATACTCCCCCCACCAAGTTCTACCCCATTGAGAACAATATCATAATGCTGACCTCGAACTTTATCCGGATCTGATTCTAAGAGCGGCACATCTTCCGTTACTGGAGAAGTAAATGGGTGATGTGTCGCAACATATGTTGCCGCATCTTTATCATAGATCATTAAGGGAAAATCAACGACCCAATGGAAGTCCCAGATATCTTTCTTTTGTAGCTTGCCCAGCTTTTCTAAATACTCAGCGCAACGCAAACGAATTTGCCCAAGCACCTCACAAGCGTCTACCCATTGGTCTGCGCCAAATAGAATAAGATCGCCTTCTTCAACATCGAGCTTCCTTTTTAAAGCCTCTTTTTCAACATCGGTAAAGAATTTAACGATGGGGGATTTCCACTTACCATCTTCCACCTTGATCCAAGCTAATCCTTTAGCTCCTAAGCTTTGGGCAAGCTCTGTTAGACCTTCTATCTGACCTGTCGTTATTTCTGCGAAACCCTTCGCATTAAAGGCCTTCACAACTCCGCCTTTAGAAACCACAGACTGGAAAACCTTGAAAGCACTGTCTTTGAACTCATCAGTAAAGTCGACTAATTGCATCTCAAAGCGGCGATCTGGCTTATCTATACCGTACTTATCCATAGCCTCTTTAAAGGGTATACGCTCGAAAGGAGTGGGAATATCTACATCAAGAACATCTTTCCATACTCGCTTGAGCATTCCTTCAATGAGGTTGTAAATATCCTGGCGATCAATAAATGACATTTCTATATCAATCTGAGTAAACTCTGGCTGCCGGTCCGCGCGTAAATCTTCATCACGAAAACACTTGGCAATCTGGTAATATTTTTCTACGCCCGCCACCATTAACATTTGCTTATATTGTTGAGGAGCTTGAGTCAGAGCATAGAACTTTTTGGGATTCATTCGTGAGGGAACTAGAAACTCTCGTGCCCCTTCAGGAGTACTCTTGAAGAGTATGGGTGTCTCAATGTCCAGAAACCCCTCAGCATGCATGTAGTCACGAACTGCTTTGACTGCCTCGTGACGTGTGCGCAAATTCTTGAGCATCTTGGGACGACGCAGATCGAGATAGCGATAACTCAAACGTAAATCCTCGTTTACACCATCTTCATCAATGGGAAAGGGAGGCGTTTCTGCTTCATTGAGAACTTCTAATTCGTCCACCAAAATTTCTATCTCACCGGTTGTTAGGTTTGCATTCTCCGTTCCTTCGAGACGCGCAACAATTTCACCTTTCACCTGGACCACAAATTCACTACGAAGCGTGTGGGACTTTTCAGCAGTCTCCTTATCATGTTCAGGGTTAAAAACAATCTGAGTAATTCCTTCACGGTCACGTAAATCAATAAAAATGACTCCGCCATGGTCACGCCAAGAGTCTACCCAACCTACTAAGGTTACCTTTTGCCCAATATCTTGCTTACGCAGTTCGTTACAATGATGTGTCCTAATCATGTCAATAGTTCTTCTAGTGAAGGTTTGAAAGCTACCTTGCCATTTTCTAGCGTAAAGGAAATTTCACTTTGTTCTCTAGTTGCCAGGATCTTTACCTGGCATTTTCCAGAAGGAAATTGCCCATCTATGACAAATGCTAGCTTTGCTCCCCGATCTTCAGCAGCCTGGAACTGTTTACCGATTTTAAGGGCACTCATGCTGTAATCTACCTTTAGCCCGCTATCCCTTAGGTCTCGAATAAAACCTAGCGCTGATGAACGAAGAGCCTCATCTACAATGACTACATATGCGTCAATTAGAGATTTTCCTACCGGTAGTAGCCCCTTGTCCTTGAGAATCTCACCTAATACCACATCTCCCATACCAAAACCCACCGCAGGCAAATCCTGGCCAGTAATCAATTTTACAAGGTTGTCATAGCGCCCTCCTCCAGCAATTGCACGAAATTCACCGGCCCGATCATGCACTTCAAAAACAGCCCCCGAGTAATAAGCAAGCCCCCTGACAATAGTAAGATCCACAGACACCCAGTCCGCATACCCCATAGCTTGAAGCAATTTCATTAACTCAGACAATCTCTCACTAGAGGCTCCTTTGGAGAAAGCCTGCTTAACTTTGGGATATAAATCGCCTAATTTCTCTTGAGTCACTTTTTCATCAGTTCGCTCAATTTTATCTAGCACTTGTAAAAACTCATATTGTTTATCTTCGGATACTGCGTGATTCTGCATGAAATCCATCCAATATTGACGGTCACTAACCCTGACCACAACATCTTCAGCCGTTAGTCCAAGACGTCTAAATGATTCAATGAGCAGTGCAATTAGCTCCACTTCGGCTCCTGATCCCTTTTCACCCATAATATCTGCGTTCCACTGGAAATGCTCACGCAGGCGTCCCCTTTGCGCCCGCTCGTAGCGAAAGAGCTGCGGGATAGCAAACCATTTCATGGGCTTTTTATACTCTCTTTGTCGCGCCCCAGCCATCCTAGCAAGCGTTGGCGTCATCTCCGGGCGCATGGCAACTTCTCGTTCCCCTTTGTCCTGAAAGTGATAAAGCTGTCCTAAGATTTCCTCTCCAGATTTCTTCTTAAATAACTCTAAACTCTCTAATGGAGGCCCGTCATACTGCTCAAACCCACAGGACCCGGCCACTTCACGCCACGTTTGGAAGATATATTCTCTGATACTACACTCAGATGGATAAAAATCCCTAAAACCAGGTAAACTTTTAAAAACCGTCATATTACAAAACCTTTCCGGACAGCTTAGACAGATGGAGATTGTATTAAAATGGGAAAACGAGGGGGGTAATTATAGAGATGGATTTACATCCGTAGCACCCAAGGGCGGCGACGCATGATTTGATGCAGCGGCCGGAGGTCTGTTACTATTGGCCTGAATCTCTAAAATTTCTGCAGCAGAATATTCTCTTCCTTCGGGTAAATGATCTGTAAGTCGTTCACTCAGAAGAGATACCTTATGCTTCATTTCTTTTCCTGGCTTAAATTTAACCACCGCTCTAGGTGGTATTGGCACATCATTTTCTGGCTTATTAGGGTTCCTACCGACTCGAGCCTTGCGAAGCTTTACTTCGAAAACACCAAAATTTCTCAATTCTACTGTCTTACCTTCAGATAGACTCTCCGTTAAGTAGTCTAGTGTTTTTTGAATTACATTCAAAACGTCTTGTTGAACCATTCCCGTTTCATTGCTGATGCGGATCACCAAATCCCTCTTCGTTAAATTAGCCATAACATTGAGCCTTAGTCACTTATCTATATTTTCCCGAGCTTGCAAGCTATTAATTTTAAAAAACCACCAACTCTTCAAAATTCACATAAACCCTTATAAATTACCAGCTTATCTATAAAATTTTTATTTCAGCAGCTTTAAAGCAGTTTACCTGCCATTGCCTCATCAAAAGTCTTAAAATGTCGTTTCGAAACCTTTTCCAGCAAATCGGCCCCCCCTTTTTCAGCAATTTCCTGGGCAAGTGACTGTACTTGCTTGCTAGCACCTTTGAGAAGAGCATAAGACGCTTGATCACTCAGTTTTTTTAGACCCTGTAAAAAACGCCATCTCGCTAAAATAGATGCAGCAGCAACTGCAATATCTTGCTCTGCTTTAGGTCTTTGTTCTAAAAAAATCTCCACATCTTTTCTCTTCAATTCGACTTCTATTAAACGAGGATTGCCAAACTGATCAGACAAAGCCCTTGGACAATTTTTTATTTTCAATTTCAAATTCTCAATAACCTTAGCATGTCCCCAAGCTAACAAGCGATTTAAGTTGCGAAACTTGGCATAAAGCTCGTTGTATTTTTCTGGAAAAATGGTGATTACTTCCCAAGCGCCACTATTTGATCGCATGATTTTCTCAATTTCTAAAGTCAATTGCTCAGCTCTTTTGTCTGTTAATCTTTTACTATCCTTTACTCCCGCTTCTATTAACCTTTCGGCAATGACATCGTTAACATAAGCGCCAGCTATGACTAATGGACCAAAAAAATCACCTTTTCCCGCTTCATCCACCCCAAAATGAGGCTCAAACATTTCAGGATGTTGCTCTTTGGCCAAATATTGTTCATAGCCGGTCACTACAGTTTGCAAGACTAGCGGCTCAAGATAAAACTCAATAAATTCTTTGGCGTCCTTTCCATTAACTACTATCTTCCCACTATGATAATAATTGACTCCGCATTTTCTTAACTTTGCAGCGAAATAGCCATAGGATAAATCCCGAAAATCAAAACCCTTTTCCTCTAGGATTGCTTTTAACCGTTCCCCTTGCGCCTCATTGATTTCAAAAGTATAGGAAGATGGAGGATTGCTAGGCATACCTATAGACATTACAAACAAAAGCTCATGCGACAAAAGAAATCTACATTAGATATCCAGCTCACAGCTAGTATCCTACGAGCTTTTCACCAAAACCTACCAGAATGGTTTATCCAAAACCGAAGAGATCTTCCCTGGAGAAGAAACCGTAATACTTACACAACTACGGTAAGCGAACTTATGCTCCAACAAACACAGGTAACTACTGTTATACCCTACTTTAATCGTTGGCTTGAAAAATTCCCTAGTTGGCCTGAACTAGCTCAAGCATCTGAAGAGAAAGTTCTGAAAGCTTGGGAAGGACTTGGTTATTATCGTCGTGCCAGATTCCTTCATGCGTTAGCAAAAGTAGTCACTTATGAATATAAAGGGAAACTACCTAACGATGTTGCAACATTACAAAAACTACCCGGTATAGGACCCTATACAGCAGGCGCTATATCTAGCTTAGCTTATAACCAAAGCTCAGCCATTTTAGATGGGAACATCGAAAGAGTTTTGTGCCGTGTCTTTAACCTTAGCCTAAATGTCTCTGAATCTAAAAATAAGAAAGCGCTCTTTTCTCTCTCGTCTCGCTTATTACCACCTGAATCTTCTCCCGAACCTCGTATTTTCAATGAAGCACTAATGGAATTGGGGGCATTGGTTTGTTCGCCCAGGAAGCCTCAATGCCTCATTTGCCCTCTCCAAGAAATTTGCCAAGCAAAAGATCCAGAAAAAATCCCCGTAAAATCACGAATGAAGACTATCCCGGAAACAATGGTGGTTCCCCTTGTAGAGAAACAGGGAAAGCTTCTTATTTTAGAGCCCAGCGAAAGTGGTCGCTGGAAAGGATTTCATCGTTTTCCTTTTTACGACCAAAAAGCCTTTTCGTTAGATGAAAAGTTTGCCACTTTCACTTTCAATATTACTAAGTACAAAATAACAGCTCATTTACACCACGCTCAACTCAACACAGCCCCTAAACCTCAACCATTTATATGGCTCTCTCCTGAAGAGTTAACTCAGCTCCCTCTGCCCAACCCACAACGTAAAATCTTAATGCTCTATAAAAACAAAGTCGCCTCTCAATAGTTCAAAAAACCTTAGAAATTCTAGAAGTTGTTTGAAAACTTTGCCATGTCCTCAGGGAAACTGATTAGGATTACCCTGCTAGTGGCTGAGCTAGTGCTTGCCAAATCTTAGATTTTTTAGACTTCTTGAGTTCCTCAAGCTCTGCAGCTTGTTCTGCCGTTAGTGTTGCTTTGATAGCGGCAGATCGCTCCAAAATTAGCTTGCGTATTTTTAATTTTCTTCCAGTGACATCAGGAACCTCTTGTATTTTCTTATAGGTATCTTCGTAAATACCTTTTACTTTTTCCCTTTGCTCGTCTGTAAGCTCAAGTTCATCGGCTAACACTTTTAGCCTTTTTTCAATTTCCTTACTTTCAGCAGTCTCTTCAGCATAAGAAATAACTGTATGCGTTAGAAAAAGCGCTCCTATTATTAGTGTCATCTTTAATGTAATATCTTTCATAAGGCTTGGTACATACTTTCCGTAAGAGTTAATTTTTTACATAAGCTTAAGGCTATACAGTAGTATAGTGTATCTAATTGGTTCCTAATTCCTAGTGAATTTTTACTATGCTGTTTGCTAAAGGTGAGTTAGACATAAAAGCATTAAGCATGATTACTGGTTTTACTTGTTATTTGTTTGCTTATTGATTCTCAATAGATTCCTCTTGCTTTATTCTTAAACAGAACGAGTCTCTAGCATCGCTTGCCCAAGGATTTGAGTATTTTTATCTGCCATAAAGTTTTTTTCTACCCACGCCCTACCATTAGCACCTAATAGGTCACACAATTCCTTATCATTGGCTAAGCGGTCTACTGCTTCCGCAATTTGAATTGGCTGCGTCGGATCTACAGTGAGACCTGTGATCTCATGTTCAATCACTTCTAAAACCCCATCGGTCATGGACCCAATCACAGCTAGTTGATGACTTAATGCTTCAGGAATAACATTGGGAATACCATCTCTATCCCCCTGTTGATCCACAACTCCACTGTGAATGAAAATATGAGACTTTGCATAAGTGCTTTGAACTTCTTCAGGCTTCATAGCACCGGGAAAATGAACACTGTCTTCTAATTGGTATTTTTCGCGTAACGCCTCTAGACTACTCCTTAGAGGGCCTTCACCAATAATAACTAAGTCAAAAGAAATACTGCGCTCTTTTAAAATCTTACAAGCCTCAAGCTGATATACTTGTCCTTTCTTCTGCACTAATCTGCCAACACTAACTAGTCGTATTACCTCACTCTGTCTATTGCGATGATTGTTAGCATCGGGAAGCTTCGGCAATCCTCTCCTGGCTAAGACTACCTTCAAATCGTTGCGCGCCGTCATTTTTTTCAAATAACGCTCATTGGACTCCGTCGTCGTATGAACAAACGCACAGGAACTTAACTTATCCTTGAGAAAAGGATCTCCACCGAAGCGATAGATATCATAAGCATGACCTCCAAAGCTGAAAGGAATCTTACTGAGTGATCCCATAATAGCGGCTGCAGTCGCCGGACCCGTGGCCCAGGCTCCATGAGCTAACAGATACCCACCAGTGCGTAATTGGTCTACATGATTAATAGCACAAACCAAGCCTAATAAACTATGGAACCACGCGTCTACACCTACAAATTTTCGTCCAAAAAATAATCGCATCCCATAGGAGAAAAGCGCTGGCTGGCGCAACCATTCCTTAAAAAACTTAAACGGGAAAAGCACTAAATCTAAGACATTGCCATAGTGCACAAGATGTCCATGGGGAGGAGTAGACTTGCGCATAAATTTCGGCAAGCAAAATAATGGATATATCTCCACTTGAATCCCCTGGCTCATGAGACCAGATACTTCTCGTTGGATAAAAGTTTGAGAAAGCGTGGGATACCTATAGACAAAGTAGGCTATTTTCATAGAAAACTAGAGATCATACAAAAAATACATGCCCTATGCTCATCAATCTGCCAACGGATGAGCAACATCGCGCAACAACGCACTTCTCTTGACCAAAACTTCTGTTTTCTGGCCTAAAAGATCGATCAAAATTTTTACCCTATCTTTTGCAGGCATCACTTGCTTGACTAAAGCACTGACCCCATGGAAAGGACCCTCTGTCACCACAACTTGATCACCTTCACCTAGAATATCTTCCACTTCAATGACTTCGTTATCCACTGTGTAATGCTTGAGTTCACAAATAATTGATTCATCTACAACTGCATACTTTCCACCGAACCTCAATACAGAACTCACTCCATGGGCTGATCGAATCATAGGAATCATTTCCGGTGTTACTCGAGCAAAGAAATAACGAGGAAAGAGAGGCTCAGTCACCCAAACAACCTTTGAACGCACCAGTTTTTTAAAACGAATTTTAGGCAGAAAATTTTCAACGCCATATTGCTTAGCCATACATGCAACACTGATCATTTCATGTTTAGGCTGGGACTGAAGACAAAGCCACTGGGCATTATCGCCCTCTTTTCTATCTTCAAGTAATGGTAAAATCATGAGCTACAACTCTATTAATGCATTCAAGGGCCTATTAAAAAACTGTTCAAAGCAGGAACTGCTTCTGATGTTTTTTTGCGCCAGCGATTGAGTTTATCTAATCGATTTTGGATAAACTCTTTTTTGTCCTTTGAAAAATTCTCGCCTGCTACCTCTAGGGTAGCCAATCTTTGGCCCAAATCATCTACACCTGGAGCAACCCTCTCTTTTAAAAAACCGGAAACCAAATGACTTAAATTTGTCTCAGCTTGAAAATAATCTCTTCTTTCCCCTGCAACATATACCGTTTTGATCGCCCCTATTGTCCTCAATTCCTTGAGCCCTTGACTTGTTGCTCCCTTGCTTAATTTTAACCGTAAGATGAGATCATCCATAGATAAGGGCTCCTGGGAGATGAATAGCAACCCATAGAGCTCTCCAACTGATTTTGGTAAGCCTATAAACTTCACTATGCTAACGCAGATATCAAGCATCTGAACTTCTGTTTCAGATAGGGTCTCCTCATTCGAACCCTTTGGACTGTTGATACTATTTTGTGTCGCCGTAGCCATCATTTGTTAAAGTAGAATAAAATTCATTTTGTTCAATAAAAAATGAACAAAATGAATTTTGCCCTTAATTCTCATTAACGATGAAACGCTTCCGCCTGTGATTTGGTAAGGGAGATCAGCTATTTAGAGAAGATCTTTTTAAAAATACCTTTACTTTTCACTTCTTGAGTGAGTTTATCTGCTTTGATTGGAGCCGGTCCGCCTTCTGATCGTATACTTGGGTTTTGTTGAAGCACTCTTTTTCTGGTAATTACGTCATCGGCCAAACGTAAACGGTGACTTAGAATCTGACACATACCCACCATCAACATACTGGCTGCTTGAGGAATCTGATCAAAGAAATCTTGTAGCGCGAAAGCATCTAGATGCCATAGCACTACTGTATCAATGACTTTAATGCTGGCTGAAGCAGGCCCAGGCTCAAAAACGCTTAACTCGCCAAAGCAATCACCCTTCTCTAGAAAGCCAAGAGAGATTTGCTCGCCGGCATAGTCGAGAAGGACCTCTACCTTACCGGCAACAATAAAATAGAGTTTCTTTTGCTCTTCCCCTTGCTTGATAAGTATTTCATTGGCGGCAAACTCTCCAAAAACTCCATAGAACTTCAGTGCCTCGAGATGCTCAGGTTTGATATGGCTTAATATTCCTACAGGTTGTAAATCAGCAAAGACTTCTCCTTCAGACACCATTGCACTCCCTGTTGACTTTTACGCAGCAAAACATACTCAACAGTTATTTAAAACTACTAGCCTCCAAAAGAAAGCTTTTTCACTTTTGCGTAAGTGCATGCGTTAAGAACATCAATAACACGTTGATGTTTAGCATCAGGATCAGGTCGTATAACCACAGATTGATCGGAATCAACTTCAACTAATCTTTTCAGTCGGTCTTTAAGACTTGCCAGCTCAGTATCCTCTGGCTCACCTATGGGATTTTTATTAAAACTGACAGAGCCATCTTTATAAATGAGTATGTTAACAGGTGGATTTAAAACTTTCTGTTCGGTCTTCACTTTCTCCGAATTCGTAGGAACTTGAACACCGAGCTCATTTTCGACAATCTTTTCGCCGGCAGCTACTGTAAATGCCGCCAAAAGAACAAACATAAGATTCACCATCGGCGCAATCTGTAAGCCTATATCTGGCTCAACATCAGGTTTGAATGCCTTCTTTGCCATATTTTTACTTATTCTCCTGGGTTGAGAACGTCACATTGATGATACCCACTGATCCGCAAACTTTCATAATATCTCTAACCATCCGGTAGGGAACATCCCCACTTGCGCGCACGAGAACGCGGTAAGTCGCGACGTCGACACCTAGATCATTTGCAATATCCATACTCTGGATTAATTGAGCTTTAATATCTTCGGGCTCTTCGTATTTAGCATCACCTATCTGTATGGTGTTATTGCCTAAGAGGTTGTAAACATTAATAATCGTCTCACCAGGTGATTTTTGAGGATCCAAAGCATCTACAGCCTTTGGCAAACTAACTTCAGCTACTTGCTGCATAATCTCCATATTAGCGGTGGCTACGAAGAAAATAAGTAAACACATCAATACATCACACATCGTGGATATCTGAAACTCTGGATCTTGCTCCTGTTCCTCAAACTGTGATGCTCGACGCGCCATAACCAACGATGTTAAAAAAAGATAAAAATATGCATTAGTAGGGTGCTGGTGCACCAGGAGGTCCCGGCTGAGGTGGATAACCTCCTCCCATTGGAGCAGCATCCATAGGTATTTGTTGAGGACCAACCTGCACCCCAAAGAGCTGATCGATAGGTATGTCCTCTACAAGTAAATTTGCTTCCGTATCCGCGCTTGCCAAATACTTATTACCCTCTGTCCTAAGCACATAATATAGTAAAAAGGCTGGAATCCCTACTACCAGTCCGCCGGCAGTTGTCACCAATGCCTCTGAGATAGCAGCTGAAAGTGGCCCAAATTCTGAAGCACCTTTTTCGGCCAATACTTTAAATGCCTTGATCATACCAGTTACTGTTCCAAACAGACCAAACATGGGAGCAACAACACCAACTACCGAAAGGTAGTTCAGATTCGATTTAATTCTGGCTCCTTCTTTTATGGATGCATCTGCCAATGCATTTTCAAAATTTTCACGACCTTTACCGACTCTTTCCAGTGCAGAGCCAATAACCTTTGATAAAAAGCATGGGTTCGCCTGGCAAATATCCCATGCCTGCTGGTAATTACCTGCCGTAATGGAATCTCTTAACAGCGCGACTAAAGCAACAGGTGCTAGCTTAGATTTCCGTATCTTCAAAAATCCTTCTACGGTAAAGGTCAAAACCAACACCGACAGGATGAGCAGAAAGTACATAGTAATACCACCTGCGAAGAAAACGTCTAAAAAAGTTTCATCCTTCTTGATTTCATCTGCTCCTGGTTCCTGACCGTGACTCATTGAGGTCAAAAGTATTAAAGTGATCATGGGAAGCGTGAAATACACAAAATGAAACCCACGTTGGACTAGATATTTTTTCGAGTTATTATTCATATAATATTATTTAGATGTTAGGTAATGTAGATATTTTTTACCTAATTAACAGTTAAATCTTTGTTATCCTTTCTTAGAAGGTCGGCTCTTTTTTGAGCCGCCTGAGCTCTTGACTGAGGCTTGCTGTAGATTAGCGCCACTTTCAAGTAACTTTCCAGGGCATCCGCTTTCTGTCCTTTCTTTTCTTGTATCTGCGCCCTTTGGAATGTTAATGAACTCAACAAACGTGTCTTTGACTCATCAGGTATGGGCTCATCCTTAGGAGTGTTTTCCTGAATAAGCTTTTCGGTAAGAATTGCTGCCTTCTCCAAATCTCCCTTAACGAAAGCTAATCTCGCAGTAACTACATTACCCTGTACTTCATATTCCGAACCCCTGTAGAGGCTAAGAATTTGCTCTGCTAATTGCTCCGCCTTAAAAGTCTTGCCCTTTTTAGCATAGGACTCTGCCAAATAAACTGCGGCATCAGCAACCCAGCCCACTTCCAAACCAATGTATTTATCTACCAAAGGTTTGAGAATCTTAATAGCTTTGTTTTCATCTCCGGAGGCAGCCGCATCTGCCCCCTCATGGTAAGAAGGACGTTCCTCCATGATAACCCGCTCAATCGTGTCCAATGGATAAGGTATAGTTCCTGCCGCTAACTTAACCAAGACTTTACCATCTTTAATTTCCTGAATTTCTCCTTTGACGGGATCGCCTTTTTTTAGAAAAATCTGATCTTCAGCCCAAGAGTTTAAATTGGAACAAGCAATAACAATCCATGAGCAAAAAATTAAACGAAAATTAAAACCAATTGCCATAATCTATATAGAGTGTTTTGCCTAATTAACATAATATAACAAGAAAATTAATATATGATCTCTTTAATCCACGACAAATTTAAATATATACTTATCGCTATTTTAATAGTTTTGATTGCGGCATTCGTTACTTGGGACTACAACAGCGCCAATCAAGGTGGGGGGATGCCGACCCACGTTGGAGAAATAGCGCATAAAAAAATTAATCGCGCACAGTTTGCCTCAGCACTGATTGCTACTCAAGTCTTATACAATATATCCCCAGATTCATATGCGGAGCACCTGCAAATGATGATGCGCGGGGGGATGTTTTCAAACCGTGACCAAATCATGGAGCGACTCACCTGGGACCGACTCCTTGTCACCCAAGCAGCCCGCGAAGCTGGAATTCAAGTTACCAGTCAAGAAGCTCTGGAATTCGTCCAAAGCTCCGCGACTTTTCAAGAGGATGGAAAATTTTCAAGCGCCAAGTTCAAACAATTTGACCAAAACTTCCTGAAACCTCAGGGAATTACAGATGGCCGTTTCGAAGAGATCGTTAAAGAACAAATCATGTACAATGAGATAACCTCCATGGTTAAGGAGTTGGCTATCGCTCCGTCTGGCGAAGTGCAGGAACTCCTAAATGATCGGTACAGCCCTACCACGCTATCCCTTGTTCGTTTGAAAAAAGAGGATTATAGCAAAGACTTACAACCATCTAGAGAGGAGCTTGAGGAGCACTACAGCCAAAATGCTTCAAAGTATAGCACCGAGGAAGAGCGAGTCGTCCAGTATGTAGAATTCCTCCTCCCACTTCCCGTTACATTGGAGGATAAGGAAAAGAAATCTGCCATCAATAACCTTGGACGAGAAGCTTATGATTTTGCCGAACAATTCGTCTCGAACCCAGGTGAACCAACCCCAGAAATTTCTTTTGAGGCGGCAGCTGAAGCTGCTGGGCTAGAGATACTCAAATCTCGACCTCTGAAACAAGGGAAATCTTTTTATCAAGGCACTTCAGAAACCTCAGCTACACAAGCAGTTTTCCAACTCAATGATGCTCAACCTATCAGTGAACAAATCCAAGTAGAGAATGGCTTTGTCGTTCTAAAACTAGTTGATATCAAACTTGCCGAACCCATTTCCTACGAAAAAGTCGCCAAAAAGGTTGAAGAAGATTACTTATTGCAAAAAACTATTGAGAAAACTACCGAAGCTGGAAATGAACTGCATGCCAAAATTCAAGATAAACTTACAAACAACATTTCCTGGGATGGAATAATCGAGGAGCTCAAGTTTGAAGCTGAAACACTTGAACCCATTGTCCCCGCAGAGGCAAATAACTTAAAAGTTGAAGATGCCAATGTGATACGCGCTCAAGTTGGCCAGTTAGAGCAAGGCGACTTAAGTCCATTTCTAACAACTGATAATGGGGGCATCATCCTATATGCGTTGGAGAAAGGTGAACCCTCTCCTGATAAAGTTTCCTCTCTAAAGCCAATCTTTGAACAACAACTAAAGACCCAGGAACGCTCATTTTATGTCCAAAATTGGATCCGAGGACTTTATGAAAACCCTGGCACAGTTCTTCCTGCTAGCCTTACTCAACCCGGCGCCTGATGCCTAACAAGGATTACTTCCTTAATGTCACTCCGCAACTAGGCATTAGCGCCAATTGTTTTTATATTCAGCTCGGTAAGAAGGGATTTGTCTTTGATGCCGGAATGGACCCCAAGGCAGAGGGGTACGATGCAACTCCTCATCTGGAATGGCTCGATCATCGTCCCTTAGATGCTATCTTTCTTTCCCACGCGCATCATGATCATACTGGCGCAATACCGCTCATTCAATTGCGCAATCCAGATGCTAAAGTATTTATGACAGCAGCTACTGCTCAATTAGCGGAGCCACTTCTGCATAACTCGGTAAACGTCATGAAACGCAACCGTCTTGCTCATGGCATCATGGACTACCCTCTTTACACGCATCAAGATATTGACCGTGTTAAAGAACGCTGGCATGGCTGTGGTTTACAAACTCCTTGGTCAATAGAAGGCTTCCCAATCAAAGAAAAAGATTCTGTCGCAGTAAAATTCCGCATGCACCATGCGGGACATATTTTGGGGTCTGCTGCAATTGAAATAGAGGTCGATAACCAAACAATCCTCTATACCGGTGACTTTAATTGCTCTGATCAAACACTTCTTAAAAAAGCATCCTTGCCCCAGAAAAAAATTGATATCCTCATCATTGAGACAACTCGTGGAAGTCATCCAACTCCCGAAGGTTTTAGCCGAAAACAAGAACGTCGCAAATTCATCGAGGCACTAAATAAGACTTATGATAAAGGCGGATCTGCTCTGATCCCTATCTTTGCCATGGGAAAAACTCAAGAAACCATTTCCATGCTGCACCTGGCGCAAACTCGTGGGGAGTTACCTACTGAGCCCATTTATATAGGTGGTTTGGGAAGAGTCTTTACTTCAATCTATGACAACTTTGCGCAAGATTCACCTCGTTACCATCCTGACCTAAACTTACTCCAAGAAATCCAACCTCAAGTTGTCAACTGGAAGAAATTGGATGACTTTAAGTCTAAGCGTGGACACTTATACCTCATTCCCTCAGGAATGATGACTCCGCATACAACATCTAATAGATTAGCCACCTACTTCTTATCTAGAGAACAAAATAGTATCTACTTTGTTGGTTACACTGATCCCGAAACTCCAGCGGGCCGACTCAGGGCAACACCCTCAGACCAGCGTATTACCCTCAATCATGACTACGGCGATCAGCCTATACTCTGTAATATTGAACACTTTGACTTTACCTCACATGCGAACCGTGAAGACATACTCTATTACATCAGAACGGTAAATCCACGAAAATGCTTTCTTGTGCATGGAGATCTAGAAGCCACACAGTGGTTCCAAAGTAAATTAGTCCAAAGCCACCCAAATATGAATATTCACGTGCCTGAACCTGGTGTAGAAATTTCTCTTTAAACCATATAATGTTATAGAAGTTGAAGAAGATGCTTAAATGCTTGCACCACGAGGATAAAAAAGGCGTTGAAGATGTATCCAGAGTTGACACCTCTAAAGGATTCTATAATTGCCTAAACCAAGGTTTTGGAAAGATTTTTAAATCTCTGTTGCATCATTCGAGGTCAATCAAGAGATGTTTTGTCTCAAGTTGGGAATATAAAATTTACTTCCCTACACTGAATTCGCATAGTCAATGAATACTTCTTCAGGACATGTATAGCACCGTTATGAGATTCGCTATGCTGGTGATTGGCCTTGAGCTAAATACTTGGCAGCTTGCCGCAAGCTATCATGAGAAAAGTTTCTATCCCAAACAGTTCGAAGAAAGAAAGAGCTTAGATAAGGAGTTTAAAAAACTGGAATTCAGCTCACTTCTGACAGAAGACTTTTGGGCTATCGAGAAAACGCCTTTTATTGAAGCAAATGAGAAGCACGGCTTTTTTTGGGTATCTAATAAAAATAAGGAAACTGCGAGAGCATTTAAGATGCCTGTAACCTTTCGCAGCACAAAAGTAGAAGAGGCGCTCGTCCGCTTTTCCAACCTTCACCCACAAGAAATAACCCTGTATCTATACAACCGAGGCGATGCCGGTGAAATCTCTAAGGAGAAATTTTTAGATCTTATTGAAAGGACTTCCCAAGAACTTAATACCTGGCTTCAATCAAATGGCAAGAACCAGCCAGAAATTAAAAGAACCGCAGGGTCTCGACTAAACAGAAAACTTTGGGAAACATCTCTTATGGTCACCCAACTCGAGTGGAGCCACACCATAGGAAGAGGAAGCGATAACTTCCGTTATCGCCCCGAGTTCGCACGAGTAACCATGACTCCCCCTCAACTTCAAACCACTGCATCAAAAAGCCTATTTGCTGAGAAAGACGAAGAAATTACTCTGGAGATTCTCAGAGCTCGGGTAGAGAGAAAAGAAAATGGAGATGTTGCTATTACTAAATTACCCATGGTTGACCAAGGCCCCAAAGGGTATTGTGTCGTGGCCTCCGCAGAGCGCGTATTCCGTTATTTTGGCAAAAAGGTAGATCAACATGAATTGGCACAAATGGCCAGAAGTGGAGCTAATCAAGGCACGAGCATTGAAGCCATGATGGAGGTCCTCAAACGCCTACAGTCAAAATTTGATGTCAACCTAAGAAGCCACTATGAATTTGAATTCGATGATTTTTTGAGGTTTGTTAAAGACTACAATAGGCTGGCCAAAAGAAAGAAGATTCCGGAAGTAGAGCTTGGCATCATGGTCGACATGCTGGAAGTCTATCGAGTCATGCAGCTAGATCTGTTGACTGAGGCAAAAATTAAAAGACAAAAAGCGGATTATAACCGCTTTAGCACAAAAATTTCGAAATACACGGAGAACGGTATACCTATTCTATGGAGTGTTATTGTAGGCAAAGTTCAAGAGAATCCTGAGCTACGAGGCATGGGTGGACATATGCGGCTCATTATTGGATATAATAAAAAAACTTCAGAAATTATCTACACAGATTCCTGGGGCTCTGGACATGAATATAAGCGCATGAGTTTAGACGACGCCTGGGCCATCACAAAAAATCTCTCTACCATTGAGATCAAAAATCTTACCTCCCAAATCAGGGCTCTTGATTCCTAGGCTGGAAGGATTTCATGTTACCTCACTGCGTTGCTCCAATTACCCTAATCCTCTATTCCCAATTTAAGTTTACCCGCAGGTGAGATCATAGCAGGTTCCCACTGGGGCTCCCATACAAGCTCAACATCCGTTTCGGAAATCTCATCGATTGCCAAAATCTTACTTTTGGCATCTGCTGCTATGGACGGCCCCATACCGCAACCCGGTGCAGTGAGGGTCATTTTGACATTAACCTTTTTATCCCCTTCGGAATCAACAATATCCATACTGTAAACCAGCCCTAAGTCTACGATATTAACGGGTATTTCAGGATCATAGCAGGTTTTTAGCGCAGCCCAGACTTGCTCCTCAAGAGGGCCCTTTTCAGGTTGTGAATCAGCGGACTCCATCACTTCGAAACCAAGTGCATCTGCATCGCGCGAGGCTAAGCGAAAAAGCCCGCCTTGAGCATCTACATGAACGGTATAAGTTCCACCTAATGATTGGGTAATCACAACCGAAGTTCCTTTTTCAAGAGTTTGGGTTAACCCATGAGGTATCTGTATCGCTTCAACATCTCTCCTTAGCTCAATCTTTTCTCCTGTCATTTGTTGCATCTAATGAAGTTGCACCAAGTCCGCAGCCTCGTCAACTACCACAAATAGTTGCAATATTGATGCCATGATATTAGCTAGATCTTCATCGACTCACTTTTCCTTGTGGCTGAAGCTTTTAGGCATTTCGTTCCACTTCAATTTCAGCGTCCCTATTAAAAAAGGTGGTAGGCACAAAAGAACTCTCTACTCTTATATACCAGTGGCTATTCATCTAGATGATCTAAACCCTGCACAACGAGAAGCAGCAAGCACGATTGAGGGTCCTGTTTTAGTTCTTGCAGGGGCAGGGACCGGCAAAACGAGGGTCATTACTTTTCGAATGGCCTATATGATTCAAAAAGGAATCTGCCCCTCCCAAATCCTCGCTGTGACTTTCACCAATAAGGCGGCCAACGAGATGAAGGAGCGTTACTTAAAACTCGTTGATGCCAAACACCACCCAAATGCTTTCGAACTGATTGCCAGCACCTTTCACTCTTTTTGTGTTCGCGTACTTCGAAAAGAGATCAATCTACTAGGTTATAAAAAAAATTTTACGATATACGACGCCAGTGACCAGCTTGCTCTAATCAAAAAAATCATTACGCGCGTGGCAGGTACTGATCATAACCTAGATGCATCGACTGTTGGCACAAAAATCTCATTAGCCAAAAACAGGGGAATAGACCTCTCAGAAGCGGCTGGTGATCAACTACTACAACAAATAGCTTTTCGCTACCAGCAAGACCTTCGTCTACATAATGCTGTTGATTTTGATGACCTTTTACTCCTCACTGTTCAACTTTTAAGAGAACACCCTGAAGCTAGAGAGCGCCTTCGAGAACAACACCGCTACCTCATGATTGATGAATTTCAAGATACCAACCTACTACAATTCCAACTCGCTGAGCTACTATGCTCTGACAATTCGGATCTATTCGTTGTAGGCGATGATGACCAATCCATCTACTCATGGAGAGGCGCAGAATCCAGTCATATTTTAGAATTCCACCATCATTTTCCAGGAGCCAAGATCGTTAAATTAGAGCAAAACTACCGCTGCACGCCCAACATTCTACGAGCAGCTAATGCAGTCATTGCCAACAACGTTCGACGTCATCAAAAACAGCTATGGGCGGAAGGGAATCCTGGTTCTTTGATTCGCTTAGCCGCCATGGAGAATGATCTTCACGAAGCCGAATGGATCGCCTCAGACATTGCCAAAATCAAAAGAGAAAATGATTACTACTGGGAAGATTTTGCCATTCTTTACCGAACCAATTTACTGTCTAGAGTATTTGAACAAGAGTTCAGAAAAATGAGTATTCCTTACAGAATATTAGGTGGTATGAGCTTTTATGAACGCAGAGAAGTCAAAGATATTCTTGCTTATCTACTCGCTATCAAAAACCCTGATGATGACATCGCCCTACTCCGCATTATCAACAACCCACCCAGAGGCATAGGTAATAGAACAATTGAAAAACTCTTGGACCAATCTCGACGACGAGAGTGCTCCATCTGGGAAGAAATACAAGTAACCTACAAAGCTTTTTCTCCCAAAGCTGCAGCAGCTTTGGAAAATTTCGTAGACCTTCTACAACATTATCGTGACGCCTTTTATATGGAATCTTGCAAAAGTGAAATTCTTAAAGAACTGCTAGATGAAATTAAATACTTTGAGGATTTGCGGCGTTCTTGTAAGGACGACCAGGAAATGATATCTCGTAGTGACAATATTAAAGAGCTTGTATCAGCCTTAGCCAGTTATGAAGAAACACAAAAAGGGGATCTTGATGCCTTCCTAGATACTGTTGTTCTCGATCAAAAAACCGATGATAAAGAGGATAAGGACCAGACGGGTGTCACTCTAATGACTCTACATGCTGCCAAAGGTTTAGAGTTCAGTCATGTCTACTTGGTAGGTCTTGAAGAAGGTTTCATGCCCCATGAAAAGAGTAAGTTAGATAATAATATCGATGAAGAGCGCCGGCTCATGTACGTAGGAATCACTAGAGCTCAAAAACAACTGACTTTAAGCCATTGCTCCAATAGAAAGAAATACGGGCAGGATGAGCCTCGCCATCCCTCTAGCTTCCTAACTGAATTACCCGAGGATACCCTAGACCCCTTAGACACTAAAATACATTTTATCCCTGTTGAGCACAGTCAAGGAGCAACCCAGCTAAGCGCTCTGAGAGCAAAACTTAATTCAGTCTAACCATGCCCTATAACTACCCCATAACAGAGGCTATTTTACAAACATGGAGATGTTTAATAGGTCAAGCTTGCATTCCTCTTATCATTTATTAGGAAGAGGTGGCGGTGAATTTGTCTTATTCTTGGTGACAGAATTAACAACATAAAAAGACAACCTAATACCTACAATAGTAATGATAATGCCCCAAGCAATACAGGTCCCTATGTAAATGATATATTCTAGAACACCATGGACTTCAACATATTCATCGTACTTTGCTAGCACTTCATCAACTTCATCTTGAAAATCTAAATGAGCGTAGTCTCTCTGGTATTCATCTAAAATAGACCCGATCATCTCTTTATCCCCATCGCTAGGTTCATGAGACTCTACGAAAGATTCAAGAGCATTCTTATACTCCCTAGCTAAGGCAAAGTCATATATTATACCTGCAGGCCATGCAACGTAATCACTTATTTCATAAAGCGTATCGGAAACACTTTCATCCATAGAATTCGCGATTTGATACGTGGCTTCACAGACCAAAAACTGAACGACAGTCCAGAAAAAGCCCAGGACTATCCAAACCGGAATAATAATATACAAAGCGTTCGTTGAACTTCTTTTTAATGCAACAGACGGGTTACTCTTTATGGATGTCATGATAGATTCTTCTCAAACTAGTAAGCTCTATAAAATGAGTTCGTTTCCATGCTAATATTCACAATTTAATAGCCAAGTTAATAAATAGACATGCCGTAAGCGATTCAACTTATTTATGAGATAATGTTAACCTTCCAAAAAAATTATAAACTTAGCAAGATCTTGCATAATCATGTCTTCCATAAAGACTTCTTTAAGAGATAGAGACTCCTTTCTTATGATTAATAAATGATTAACTAAGGGACTCTTTATCAAATCGAATGACAAGTCATTTATTTCTTCTCATTCTTAAATAAGAGCTTCAGCATTTCATTGTGATCATACATGCCCAAACACTCCTCACGATGGATGGAGCTCCCATTCTAAATGGAGCTTTACGAGTAGAGGGCAACTGCATCACCGAAATAGGCCAAGAGGGTGAGCTAACACCTAAAGAGCATGAAGAAATAATCCGATTCGATGAGCATGTCTTACTGCCAGGTTTAATCAATGCTCACTGCCACCTTGATTATACATGCTTGAAAGGAGCCTTTTTCCCAGGCCAAAGTTTCACTGAATGGATCAAACGCCTCAACGGCTTGAAAAAAAGTCTTTGCGACAATGACTTTATACAATCAATAGAAGACGGTTTTAAAGAGCTGGTAGACACGGGGACTACGACTGTTTTTAACGTCGAAGCCATGCCCAATCTAATCCCCCACCTATCAAAACCTCCCATACGAACCTATTGGTTTTTGGAGCTTATAGACCTGCGCAACAAGCTTGCGACTGATAGCCTGCTACTGGGTTCATTGGCATTTTTCGAAGACAAAAAAGATGATTGGGTTGGTGGATTTGGACTATCTCCTCATGCACCTTACACAGCCTCCCCTCAGCTCTACCGCTTAGCAAAGCAGTGTGCCCGCCAGTTTAACATGCCTATTACGACCCACATTGCAGAATCTTTGGAGGAACAAACCATGTTTCTTTACGGAGAAGGACCTCTTTATGAGTTTTTAAAAGACCTTGGAAGAGATATGAGTGATTGTGCTCAAGGATCCGCACTATCTCACTTAATAGAGTATAGCGCTATCGATCAAAACGTGATTGCTGCTCATGTTAATTATCTACAAGAATACGATTGGCCTCTACTAGAAGGCACACCGCTTCATATTGTATACTGCCCCAAATGCCACGAATTCTTTGGCCATACTCGCTTCCCTTTAGAAAAACTAGAAGATATTGGATGCAACATCATGATTGGAACAGATAGCTTGGCTAGCAACAATTCCCTCGATCTGCGTGCCGAAATCCGCCATGCCAGGCTTTACTACCCACATCTTACCAGTAGGGAATGGATCCAAATGATAACAACACGACCAGCTAAAGCTCTACAACTTCAAGATAAACTCGGCTGCCTCAAGCCAGGTGCTTATGCAGACCTGATTGCTCTGAGATTACCTAGTCAAACAGATCCCTATGAGGCAGTAATCCGAAGCAAGTCACCACCAGAATTGGTTATGGTGAATGGTAAGGTCCTAGATCCCCTACTTATCACCACAAGCTCATAATCAATCAGCCACCTGATCACCAGGTTTGCACTAGTATGGAAGTGGCCTCCTGAACAACCGCCAGCTGATCATTAGCGAGACAATGATAAAACCTACAAGACAAGTTATTATCACTATAGAATTCTCGTAAAACAACATGCCGATATAGCGGTCCATATTCATCGTCTTTTCAGGAGACTCCAAATTAAATAAAAAAAGCCCTCCAAACATAATTACACAGGATGGTATGATTGCTTCGAGCCAAAACAATAGAGGGCCCACCTTTAGCTGAAGAAATAACATGACCGTAAGTAAGATGAAGGCTATTGAAGCCAGAAAAATAAACCAGTAACAAAATAGCAGCTGATAAATACCGTATGGTGCCTTCATAAAAAGGTTTTCCTTATTATTTTTACCTACCTCAGTGACCATTTCACTACCCATAAAGAAATCCTCAACCGCTTGCATCTCTCGTGTAGTTATTTGGCCATGCTTAGGTATCTGAACCTCTAAGTTCATTCCAGCACTGTAGTAAAGGGTCGTTAGAATAAGGAGTATTGAAAAGGGCGTCAGACAAAGGAGCAGTTTTGCCAGGAACCTATTGCAACTATGAATGGGTTTTGTTTTAAGGAATTCATGTATATCCACTAGAGGATTTTGTCCTATTGCATATATTGCACCTTGAGTAATTCCGGGGGCAAAAAGAACTGTCACCATTAATAGATGCATCATCCAGCAAAAAGCTACAGATACTAGAGTGTATACCCTATTGGGCTCCTTGAAGTCCACTAGTTGAGTTCCTAGCATTAAGACAAAAAATCCAAAAGGCAGCACCTGATGAATGTGAGATCTAAATTCAAACCATGTCAAACGCAGTATTTGCTTAATACTTTTCATTTTTCACTCCTTTTTTTGGTCATTTCTAAAAAAAGATCTTCCAGATTCTGACCACTACTCTCTTTTAATTCATCGAGTGGTTGATCAACAACTAATCGACCATTTGTAATAATTCCTAGATGATCTGCAACGCGTTCCAGATCACTTAAAATATGTGTCGAAAAGAGAACGGCTCTTTTTTCGCCGCTACGAATAAATTCCAGCAAGGCATCAAGCATGATGCGCCTGGCTACCACATCTAGATTAGCAGACGGCTCATCAAGAATGAGAATTTGAGGTTGATGCGCCATGGCTAAAATAAAAGCTAATGCCCTCTGAACTCCTTTTGACAAACCAAAGATCAATTTTTTCTTGGGAACATGAAAGGCCTCCAAGAGGTGCTCCACCATTTGTTCGTCCCAGTGATTATAAAAGGAACGAGTTATTTTCAAGAGCCCTTCTACTGTATATGTAGGGGGAAATCCTGAATGCTCACTTACGTAAGAAACCTGCTCCCAAAAGACTGGATCTAATG
The DNA here is from genome assembly GCA_039192515.1 of Verrucomicrobiota bacterium. Lineage (NCBI taxonomy): Bacteria > Pseudomonadati > Verrucomicrobiota > Verrucomicrobiota bacterium. The sequence continues at coordinate 52,792 of JBCCXA010000016.1, forward strand.
CATAAGGATCTCTGCCACTCACTTTGATCTCTCCAGAATTTTTAGAAATTAGCCCTGTAAGCATGCGAATCATGGTCGTTTTCCCAGCACCATTCCGTCCCAACAGTCCATAGATACTCCCCCACTCAATATTTAGTGAGAAATTTTCGATGACTTGAGTTTTCTCGTAAGACTTTGAAAGCCCTTGAATTTCTATTGCCTTCTCCAACATACCTTTACTCCATTATCTTGTTTTAAATTTTTCCTTAACCATCTCGATGACTTCTTGTTCACTTAGCTCAAAAACTAGAGCTTCGGAAACTAACTGACTCACGGTTTTAGCAATTCTTTCCCTTCGTTTATCTCGGGTGATTTCTTTTGCTTTTTCATTTACATAAGTGCCAATGCCACGTCTCGTTTCCAGCAATTCCTCACTTTCCAGCGTTTGATAGACCTTAGAAACGGTTAGCGGGTTAATTTTGACTTGTGCCGACAACTCACGAACAGATGGCAGTTGCTCTCCCGCAGCCAAACGACCCGCTAAAATAGAATCTCTCAATTGTTCAACCATCTGCCTGTATATGGGAACTCCGCTATTTGCTTCTATCTTAAAATCCATACAAGTGTATTACTGTTATACTTATGTAATATACTAATACAGTTTAGGCAAGAAAAATTTTGCTTTTCTCCGAGTTCACCCTCTAGGAAAGCAGTTGCTTAAATAATTAATAAACTTCTACTTGGCATGAGAAGCCCTCTCAAGAAAGGCCTTTGGTGAGCCGATATAGAAGGTTAGAGCCTTCTACTGGGGTAAGGCCATTTATTATAAAAGTTCGATGGGATTCATATGCTAAAAGAAGCGTCTAAGGCTCAAGATGAGAGAGATTCCGTACTGGTTCTAACAAATGACTTGTTTACACCTGCCTCTAAAACTTCGCGCTTCATTTCCTTAGCACTCAGACGACTGGGAATCCGAAACTGGGTCCGGGATACATCTGATATCCGTTACCTCTTTTCACTACTAGAGGAACACCAACTCACTAAGCACATTGGTGCTAGCGAGATGATTCATGTCGATCGTTTTCAGAGTCTCGTAAACCTTGCTGAGATAAAAACCATCCTTTCGCTAGACCTTCATTGGTTTTTTACTCCTGAGCCTTTTGTTTCCATGGAAAATGTTGATAAAATTATCTCGCTCTGGTTCGATGATCTTAGAACAGCCTGCACTACCTCACAATCCATTAAGCCTGCTGACCGCAGCTTTCAGGAAACGCTAACTCATCCCAAAGTGCATCATATGTTTTACGGGAATGCTCAGATGGATGAAGCGAAAGAGCTAGGTATTACCAACCGCTATCACTCACCTCTGGCAGCCCCACAGGAATATTTGAGCAGCGATTCTCCCCTCAAGTATAGGGGGAGATTAGCTTTCGTTGGTAACCCAGGCATACCAAGCCCCCCTTCTGCTGAGGCTCTCAAGCTACTGCATAAAAAGGCTGATCTTACAGAGCTTAGAAAGGCCTCTATTCAAGAGATAGAGTCTCAACAGGCTTATCATCATTTTAATTCTACTCACCGTGATATACCCAAACTCATTTCTCGAGCACTCGAATGTAAACTAGCCCATCCTCACAAATCTTCACTTTCCCTTCTTTGTGAAGTTGGAAAAGAGTATCCGGAGGCACTCGAAGCTTTAAACAATTCTCGAAACATCCTAGAGGCCGCCATCTTAGTGAAGTGTGTCAACCGCTACGATCGCCCTGCTATCGTCTTCCGCCTATACCAACAAGATAAAGTGGATGTTTTTAGTGCTCCTTGGGAATGGAAGCCCTATGGCATTCAAGCAAAGCCACTTGTGCGTTTTCACGACCTGCCTCAAACCTATAGAAGCTATGTGGCTCAGCTAAATGGTGCCAACCCTGCCCGCGATGCCACGGCTAACGAAAAACTTTTTGAAATTGCGGCCTGTGGACGAGCCTCCATCAACATATCATCCCCCGACATCCTAGAATGTTTCGAACATAAAAAAGAATTTTTAAGTTACAAATCATTAGAAGAAATCGAAGAAAATGCTCTGTATTATTTAAAGAATCCGGACGAACTTTTACAGATTGGCGAGAATGCCAGAGCCCGTGTTGCTAAGCAACATACCTGGGACCACCGGCTACAAACAATTCTGGAGAAATTTTAAAGGCAAATATGGCTAAACCTCGTTCAGTTCTCATCTACAGTCACGATTGGTCCTACGCCTTTACCAAAACAACGGAATTCCTAGGACAAGCTTGCGAACGCTTGGGCATACAGACTTTAGTTCGTGACTCTTGTGATGCGCGAGCAACTCGGCTTGTTACTGAAACTATCAATCATGATGAGATTACCCATAGAACTGAAAAGGATATTTCGAAACGATTGCATACGCTTGTTAATGACTTCGGCATCGATTGTGTCATTGCTCTAGACCTGGGTTGGCTTTTTATCCCAGATTTATTTATTGAAAATCAAAATATTAAAAAGATCTATTCCATCTGGTTTGATGATTTCATCAGCTGGTGCGGTGCTCCAAATAATGCCATTTTTCCCTATCGTAAAAACAGCTTCCAAGATGCGACAAAGCACGACAAGGTACTTCACTGCTTTTACGGAAAGGCTATTGCTCGAGAAGCTCAACGGCTTGGCTACGAAAATCAAATTCACTCAAATCTGGCTGCACCCCGTGAATTTCTAGATGAAAACATCACCTGCACAGTCAAAGATAGGTTAGCCTTTATTGGCAATCCTGGATCGAGACAAGAACCTAGCAAACAGATTCTTAAACATCTACAAGAAGGCGCAACCTTAGCAGAACTTCGACACCTCAGTGCAGGCGAAGTCCTTACCGCCTTAGATCGAAATATATGGGGGTGGGTCAAAGAACACCCTCAACTAAAAAGCCTCATTGGAACCGCCACACTTATGAAAAAGGAAATGCCATACACTTCCGCATTAGAAATACTGGAAATTTGTGGCAAGGAACAGTACCCAGACGCCTTACACTTTTTAAATGAGAAAAGCTATATCCTAGAAGCATCTCATCTAGTTAAATTTGTTCTACGATATGATCGCCCAGCATTTGTTTATAATCTCTACAGCAAAGGCTTATGCGACGTGGTTAGTAACGAAAATGAATGGGCTCTTTATGGAGTGAAAGCGCTGCCTTCTGTCCTAGCAGATAAGCTACCCGAGTGGTACATGAAGTATCCTGCTCATCTAAATGCAGCTAATAGTATCCGAGATGCCACAGCCAATGAAAAACTCTTTGAAATTAGTGCCTGTGCCCGTGCTTCTATTAATCTCAACAGCCCTGATGTAGCAGCGTGCTACAATGAAAACGAAATCTACCTCGTTAATAGCTTTGAAGAAGCTGAAGAAGTAGCACGTGCCATTATCAAAGATCCAGATACTGCCCTCACTCGAGGCAAGCGCTGTCGCCTGCGGACTGCCAAAGAACATACTTGGGACCATCGCCTTGAAAACCTCTTCAGATTTTTTCCAGAACCATCGCCCAAACTGTGACAAAGAGTCACCTTGTCACACCCATGTGTGTCACACACACTTGCTGACGACACACTTACTTTCATAAGTGCTTGATTATCAACAACATTATTTTCAAGGCGGCTTGGCATATCACTTGCCTTTAAACATGCATGGGAAGAATTTTAGGTATAGATTTAGGGACAACAAATTCGTGCATGTCAGTTATGGAAGCTGGTCAACCTGTTGTTCTAGAAAACTCGGAGGGAGCTCGCACTACTCCTTCAATTGTTGCCTTCACGAAAAATGGTGAACGTATAGTTGGTCAAGCGGCTAAGCGGCAAGCAGTCACTAATCCAAATAACACTGTCTTTTCTGTCAAACGCCTTATTGGGCGGAAATTTTCTGAGATCAAAGAAGATGTCAAGAGACTTCCCTATTCCGTTGTTGAAGCAAAGAATGGTGATGCACATGTCGAAGTGGAAGTAGACGGTGAAAAGAAAGTTTACTCTCCTGAAGAAGTTTCCTCTTTCATTTTAGCAAAACTTAAAGCAGATGCAGAGTCCAAGCTTGGCGAAACTATCACGGAAGCGGTTATAACCGTTCCTGCTTATTTTAATGATAGCCAGCGTCAGGCAACAAAGGATGCAGGTAAAATTGCAGGTCTAGATGTAAAGCGCATCATCAATGAGCCAACTGCTGCCTCACTGGCTTATGGTTTGGATAAAAAGAGCGATGAAAAAATCGCAGTCTACGACTTAGGCGGTGGAACTTTCGACATCTCTGTTTTAGAAATCGGCGATGGAGTTTTTGAAGTTTCGGCTACTAACGGTGACACTCACTTGGGTGGAGATGACTGGGACAACACACTCATTGATTGGGTTCTGGATGAATTTAAGAAGGACAACAGCATCGATCTCCGCGGTCAAGCAGATGCTCTACAACGCATCAAAGAAGAGGCCGAGAGAGCTAAGATTGCCCTGTCGTCATCACAAGAATATGAAATCAATCTTCCGTTTATAACTGCCGACCAAACCGGTCCGAAGCATATTCAATTAAAGCTTACCCGTTCTAAATTAGAGCAGCTTACAGACAGCCTCTTTGAGCGTACAAAAACACCCGTTCATGCTTGCTTGAAAGATGCAGGACTTAGCACAAATGATATCAACGAATTAGTCCTAGTTGGTGGTATGACGCGCATGCCTAAAGTAGTTGAAATTGCTCGTGAGCTTGTCGGCAAAGAACCTCACAAAGGAGTTAATCCTGACGAAGTTGTTGCCATTGGGGCCGCTATCCAAGGCGGTGTCTTACAGGGCGATGTAAAAGATGTTCTTCTTCTTGATGTCACTCCACTTAGCTTAGCTATCGAAACGGCTGGAGGCATTGCAACTGCTATGATACCCCGAAACACCACTATTCCTACCAAGAAAAGCCAAATTTTTTCCACGTTTGCAGATAACCAACCTGGCGTTGAAATCAAAGTCCTACAAGGTGAGCGTCCTATGGCTGCTGATAACAAACAGCTTGGAACTTTCAAATTAGATGGGATTCCACCGGCCCCACGCGGTGTCCCTCAAATTGAAGTAACTTTTGATATTGATGCCAACGGCATTTTACATGTTACTGCGAAAGACCTTGGCACTGGAAAAGAGCAAAAAATTTCTATCACTGGCTCAAGTGGACTTTCTTCAGAAGAAGTCGACAAGTTGCAAAAGGAAGCGGAGCAACATGCAGAGGAAGACAAGAAGCGCAAGGAACAAGTTGAGATCCGAAACAATGCCGACAACGCTGCTTATGGCACAGAGAAAATGCTAAAAGAACTTGGGGAAAAAGTTCCAGCAGAAACTAAGAAAGATATTGAGTCAAAGATCGAGAAAGTCAAAGAAGCCCTCAATGGGACTGATCCAGATGCTATCAAAGCTGCTACAGATGATCTCAACAATACGGTGCAAGCAGCTTCTGCAGAACTTTATAAAAATGTTGCACCTGAAGGGGTTGATCCAGCGGCCGCGGCTGCAGCGGCTGCCGCAGCAGGCCAAGACCCTGGAGTAACGCCAGATAGTTCTGAAAAGAAAAACAAGGATGATGATGATGTCATCGATGCCGACTTCGAGATGGTCGACAAAGAGGACAAAAAGTAATTCGTTTTTAAATATTTCGGTCCGGACTTGGCCAAGGCTGAGTCCGTAACCATCCGGACCATTTCCAAATAATCCAATAAAACTAATTAAGGAGAATAAATATATGGCTAACAGCATGAAACCACTTGGAGATCGTGTCTTAGTTCAACCGATCGAAGAGAAAGAAAGTAAGCAAGGCGGGATCATCATCCCTGACACTGCTAAAGAAAAACCACAAGAAGGCAAAATCGTCGCCCTGGGAACTGGTAAATCAGATGATAAAGGCGAAAAGATTCCCTTTGAAGTTAAGAAGGGCGACAAAGTTCTATACTCCAAGTACGGAGGAACTGAAGTAACCATTGATGGAGATAAATTCCTCATCATGCGTGAAGACGACATTCTTGGCGTCATTGGCTAAATTAAAATTTAAATTCTAAAAAAGGAACAAAAAATTATGTCAGCGAAACAATTACAATTCGACGAATCAGCTCGCCAGGCACTCCTACGCGGAGTGGAAAAGCTAGCAAGAGCTGTTAAAGCTACTTTAGGACCTGCTGGTCGTAATGTGGTTCTTGATAAGAAGTTTGGATCACCTGCTATCACAAAAGATGGTGTAACCGTAGCTAAGGAGATCGAACTTGAAGATCCTTATGAAAACATTGGTGCGCAACTAGTGCGAGAAGTTGCATCTAAGACAAGTGACATCGCCGGCGATGGTACGACAACCGCAACAGTATTAGCGGAAGCCGTTTATCGTGAGGGATTAAAGAACGTTACTGCAGGTGCTAATCCTACTTCTTTAAAGCGTGGTATCGACAAAGCAGTTGAAGCAGTCGTTGCTGAACTTGCTAAGATTAGTAAGAAGGTAAAGGATAAAGAAGAAATCAAGCAAGTTGCTACTGTCTCTGCAAACTGGGACGAAACTGTTGGTGAAATCATTGCGGACGCCCTAGATAAAGTCGGTAAAGACGGAACCGTAACTGTTGAAGAAGCAAAAACTATTGAAACAACTCTTGAAGTTGTGGAAGGCATGCAATTCGACAAAGGATACCTCTCCCCTTACTTCGTTACTAACAGCGAAGACCTAGAGTGTATTCTAGAAAATGCTTACATCCTTATCCACGAAAAGAAAATCTCCAACTTAAAAGACATGCTTCCTCTTCTCGAGAAAGTAGCTAAAAGTGGCAAGCCATTACTTATTATGGCAGAAGATGTTGAAGGTGAAGCTTTGGCAACATTAGTTGTTAACAAACTTCGTGGAACTCTACAAATCTGCGCTGTTAAGGCTCCCGGCTTTGGTGACCGTCGTAAGGCTATGCTCGAAGACATCGCTGTTCTAACAGGTGGTCGTGTTCTTACCGAAGACTTAGGTATCAAGTTAGAAAACGTCCAGCTCGAAGACCTCGGAAAAGCCAAGAGCATCCGCATTGATAAAGAAAATACCACCATCATTGAAGGTTCTGGAAAAACTTCTGACATCCAAGGTCGTGTTGGACAAATCCGCCGCCAAATCGAAGAAACAACCAGTGACTACGACCGCGAGAAGCTTCAAGAGCGCCTTGCTAAGTTAGCTGGCGGTGTTGCAGTAATCAACGTCGGTGCTGCTACAGAAACCGAAATGAAAGAAAAGAAAGCTCGCGTAGAAGATGCGTTACACGCAACGCGTGCAGCCGTTGAAGAAGGTATCGTGCCTGGTGGAGGAGTTGCTCTTATTCGCGCTCAGAAAGCCCTTAATAACCTAGAGCTGGAAGGTGATGAAGCAATTGGTGCTGGCATCATCAATCGAGCGGTAGAACAACCCCTACGCACCTTATCAAACAATGCAGGACAAGAAGGTTCTATCATTGTAGCGGAAGTGAAAAAGGCTAAAGGCAACAACGGTTACAATGTTAAGACTGGAGAATATACAAACCTTATTGAGGCCGGTGTTGTAGATCCTACTAAGGTAACACGTTCAGCATTACAAAATGCAGCTTCTATCTCAGGTCTCTTGCTAACCACTGAAGCAATTGTTACGGAACTTCCTGAAAAGGAAGCAGCTCCTGCTGGCGGTGCACCTGACATGGGCGGCATGGGCGGCATGGGCGGCATGGGCGGCATGATGTAAGCTATCCCATGTAGAGTTTTATTAGACTCTTTTAATAAAAAAGCCCCGATCTAATTCGGGGCTTTTTTATTACCGACAACAGAACCCACTAGCTTGGAAAGCTCTGCAATTGAAAATGGTTTTTTAAGAACACCTTGAAACCCTGTTTTTTTCCAATCTACCATCAAATTATCTGCCGCGTAGCCACTACATAAAATAATTTTAACACTTTGATCCACTTCCTTAAGCACCTTAAGTGCTTGAACTCCTCCACAGCCACCTGGGATTGTTGCATCTAAGAGTATAAGATCAAATGGTCTTCCATGTTCTAGGCCCTCTCGGCACAATACGGCACCATCATTTCCATCATGACAAGATTCAACCATATACCCAAGAGACGTTAGCGCTCGAGTCATTAACTTTAATATGGTTTTCTCATCATCAATTAAAAGAATTCTTCCGCTACCACCAATTTTTTGCGGTGGTTGAAAAGGCTCAGGTGTAACCGGATTTGATCTACCTTTTGGGAAATAAAGTGTAAAAGTAGATCCCGCACCATTTTCAGAAGAAGCTTTAATGCATCCCGAATGTCTTTGCATGATAGAATAGCATGTAGCAAGACCAAGACCATTCCCGTTGGTCTTGGTTGTAAAATAAGGATCAAATATTTTTCCTAAAACTTCTTTGGAAATTCCCTCTCCGTAATCATGTATATCAATACGAACATATGTTCCAACTTTCAAGACAGGATCCTCTATAATGTCTTCCATCATGGCTCTTACTTCGAGCACTCCGCCCTGAGGTGATGCATCTCGAGCATTGATGACTACGTTTTCAATGACTTGCATCACTTGATTTTTGTCGATATCAACAATAGGCAAGTCTTGGTCGATATAGAACCTAGGTTTAAGATTCGAGCCTCTTAAGGCAAAACGAACCGCGTTTTCTAGGCATTCATTTATATGCTCGGGTTGTTTGATAGGTTCACCGCCTTTTGCAAAAGTTAAAAGGCGATTGGCCAGGTCTTTGGCTCGCATAGAAGCAGACTGCGCATCTTGCAATGAATCTACCGTATCCTTATCCCCATCACAATCCTCTATAGCCATCTCAAGGCTGACACTTATTCCCATAATGATATTATTCAAGTCATGTGCGATACCGCCTGCTAATAGTCCTAAAGACTCCAGCTTACATAATTTGATACGTTCCTCCTCCTCATGTTTCTTTGCAGATATATCCTCCAACATTCCGACTATGAAATCTGGGCTACCATCTTGGGTATGCACCAACCCAAAGTGCAGCGCTACTTCAATTTCCTTATGGTTCCTTCGGCGAAGGCAGTCTTCACCTTCTTCCGTATGCGATTCTCCTAATTTCAACTTCTCTAACATCTTTAAGCTTGTAGCTTCTCTATTTTTTAAAAGGTCTGCCCACCCCATGTGCAGCAATTCTCTTTCTCCATATCCCATCAGATCACCCAGAACTTCATTTGCTCTGACAAATCGAAAATCTAGATTAAGCACAAAGATACCTACTGGAGCTTGCTCCATTGCCTGTTTGAGTTTTTCACGGTCTTGTATAACAAGCTCTTTTGTCTGTTGAAGTGTTTGTTCTTTAGCTTTTCTCCTACTAATTTCACGACCAAGGAACATAAATCCAAAAATCTTTTCCTGTTCGTCGCGTTCCGGCTGAACTTCAAGATCTATCCAACAATCAAAACCCAAACGATTTGATGTGAGCAGCTCTAAGCGCACTGATTCTTGACTCTCAATCGTCTTTTCAAGTAATGATAAGCCATCTAGATCTTGCCTTTTCATGTTACGCAAAACCTCCAAAATGCCTCTCCCTTTCACATCGGAGGCTGTAAATCCTGTAGTCAATTCAAATGATCTATTGACCCACTCAATCATTCCGTGTGAGTCCGTAATACAAACTAAGTGCTCTGTTTGGCTAGCTATCTGACTCAATTTGAAATTTTTATTTTTAACTTCGAGTAAAGCATCTTCTGAATTTTTAAGGGTAGAGACATCAGTCATCGTAATATAAATTTCACTGGTCCCTCCACCTAGTTTTTGAGCTAAACTATTTATCAATAAATGCCGCTTCACCCCAGCTTCCCCAACCAGTACGACTCTGCAATTGAGTACATGATGTGCGCGCAAAACCTGACGTAAGTGGTTTTGAAAGTCCCTTATGTACTCAGTACTCAAAAACCTTGTCATGTGGATGTGCCCCTCATTCAGAGTGCTGCTAGACACTGCTAGCAAATCTGCCGCAGATTGATTTCCTTCTCTAATGATACCTGCTTGATCTAACTTGAGCTGTGCTAAAGGTGAATGATAATAATGACTTAGCCCTATTTTATTTTCTAAACTCAAGTGCTTAATATTTTGCCTTAACTCCTGATTTTCAATATCTAGTTCTTTGGCTAATTTTAAAACACGGTCAAGCTGCTCTCTTATGCTTCCAGACATGGCCTCGATGGGAAATTGTTCCACTTCACTAAATCTTATTCTTCCCTCTCCCCTTTCTTCATGGGAATCATTCATCTCTAGATAATCAGACTTTTTCACATTCAGTTAAGAGTTGTTGCGGCGCTATTAGGATAAGAGTCCTGGCCTGTTTGTTGAAAAGAGAACTATGGCTAGAGAATTTATTAGATTTACGACTGCCCCCCCAGATAACTAGCCCTGGTTGAAATTCTGCCATCGGCCTAGGATTCGGCTTTAAAAAGGAAATCTTTAGAGAACTTTTTAGATTTGGTTACCTAATGGGAGAAATATAAGTTTAACCCAAATGATGCAATAAAAATTTAAAAATCTGTGCAACATCTTGGCCTCCAACACATAGAGTCTTCTAGAGGTATCACCCCTTTCACACATCTTCGTCTACTCTCTTTTTCTTCTAGCTAAAGTTTTTTAGGCTTCTCGTTCAACTTCTATAACGTCACCCTGGTTTAAGTAATCTACCTCGATGGATAGCATTTTCTTAAAACGCACCATAAAACAAGAATGCAACCCCAGAAGTAAAACGTTCCCACAATCTCGTGCATCACAAAATAATAATCTGGAGTTTCTGGTAGCCCCAATGCAAATAGACATATGCTAAAAATTCTTAAAATATTAAAAAGGTAGCTAATTAAAATAGCCAGAGTCACAGCACCGATAATTGATAAAAAGCTACCTCTGCGGTATATACCTAAAAGTATCGCTAATAAAATCGCGCCACTCATACTTCCAAAACCATTGCATTCTGCTGCCACTTCGAACGGCTTCTCTTCCAGCCATAATAATAATTTTATTGGATCCTGAAACTGGACACTTAAATGACTAAATAAGCCTGTTTGATCAAGCATCCATTTCCCACCTATTGCTGAAGCACCTCGCAATGGCCAATCAAAAATTGGCATGCTAATGACCAAAACCATATAAACCGAAAATGCTATGACTAAAGCGGCTATTCCTCTCCAAAATTTTTCTCCCAAGAGATAGAGTGCGCAAGCATAAATAGCAAATGCATAACCCATCATCATAGCCAAAGGCCACTTGAAGAAAGCACTCACTGTTACCAAAACGAAAGAGATAACCAGAGACCATGTTGATTTCTCACCAAACTCCATGATGAATTGCAACCGTTCCTTGCGTTCCATAGCCAAGGCCACTCCGGCAAATCCTAAGACCAGCAGTGAATGCTTTAGCTGTTCCTCGGCTATTGTATTTCTAAGAACCCACAGCGTTATCGGGTAAAAAATAATAGTAACTATAATCCATACACTTAACGAAACCCATTTTTTCAAAGTCATTTGCTGCTCCATAATCATACATTCTTTAGACTAAGATATGGGTGGTTTGATTTTCCTCTGTTGTTAATGAGGAAGATACGTTACAAAGTGACTTTATGGTTGAAAAGTATGATGTGATTGTTGTTGGGGCAGGACCCTCAGGCTCACTCTATGCATTACTTACAGCTAGAGCAGGTTTAAATACCCTTATCATTGACAGAGCCCATTTTCCCAGGCCCAAGGTATGCCTAGGCTATTTTAATTCCTTAGCGATCGATTTACTTATGAAAATGGACATTGAAGAGCCATTTTCCGAAGTCCCCCATAGTAAGATTAGCCGATGGAAAATTTCCTCAGGGAAAGGTAATCCAATTGAATGGGCGTTACAAGATAAGGATGAAAACAAAGCCCTAGCCCTATCTCGTCCCCTTTTTGATGATTGGCTTCGAAAGCTCGCAATCCAAGCTGGAGCAGAATGCCTTACCGGTGTTCATATACAAAGCTTCGTCGATGACGAAACTATTCAAACAGACCATGGCAATTTCAAAACCCACTTAGTTGTGGGAGCTGATGGTCGTAAATCAATGATCGCTCAAAGAGCCAACCCGAAGCAATCATTCCCTCCAGCAAGGCGCATAGGTTGGCAGAGCAACCTACCATCTGAGTTCGTAGAAAACTGCATGAGAATTCACTTCTTCGACTCTGGCTATTGGACAACCGTCCCTATTAGCAAAGACCAAGCATCTCTTTGTTTCGTTCTAACTGCTCAAGCCACACAAACACCTCAATTCTTGCTCTCGAACTTCTTCCCCAACGCTCCAGCTCTAGTATGGCGTAGTTCATCACCACTATTCAGGCCCCCGTGTTACTCCCGTGATAACATTTTATTGATCGGCGATGCTTGTCATGTGTGGGAACCCTTACTGAGCGAAGGCATTTATTTATCCTTACTCTCTGCCTATGAAGCTTCTAAGCTTACTATTAAAGCCAGTGAAAGTAAAAACTACAAAAATCTCGCCCCTGAATTGAATAAAACTCTAGGTAAAATTCATCAACCTTTTATCCCTCGAAACCATATAGCTCTTAACCTAGGCCTATACCCCAAAATAGCCAATAAGGGCTTGAAGCTTCTGTCTCGCAACCCGGAATACTTCAAGAAATTTTACAGATATTTATCTGATAGTTAGAAAGCTTCACTTCTCTTGCCAGAACCTAATCATCATCGGTTTCACCCTCTTCTAGGTTTTCCTTCATTTTTTCAAGTAATGGCGATATGTCTGAAACCTGATCCCATACTTTTTGCGCGACATAGATGGGTCTTTTCATTTCAAGAGAGATCGCCAGACAATCGCTAGGTCGAGCATCTATTTCTGTAAACTTTTTATGAATCTCATTCGCCGCCTTTAATGAAATGCGTGCATAGTAAGTATCATCTTTTAAATCATTGATTACAATACGTTCAACGGAAATGCTAAAGGCTTGAAAAATCAAACGAATAAGATCATGTGTTAAAGGTCTCTCTCTCTTCTCTCCCCTCAATAGGAGAGCAATAGCGGTGCCAACTCCATTATCTACATGAATGCTAAAAGTCTTGGTCTCATTACCTATAAACACAGCAACCCCAGCTTCAGCAGGCATTAATCCTACAATACGCACAGGAATCAATTGATCAGCCATCAATACAACCTAAGACCCTGTTTAAAAAATTACAAGCTGTACATAGCATCTGCTTTTGCAGAGTAATGCACAGGATGTTCACACATAGCATAATAAGTGGTTTTCAAACTCTGCATCCTAATTACTCAGGGTATAGAAAACTTTGAAGTGCCCTTTAAAATCTACTTCCTTAGTGGAGTCTCTATTGCTACGATTTGACTAAGAAATTGAGATTATATGAATGACCAAAGCACAGAGTGTTATATACAGCTCTTAGACGTCGCCCGCTCACTAACTAGAGCTCTAGATCTAGATGGCGCCTTGAACGAAATTTTAAGCCGTTCACAAGAAATCATGGATTGTGAGGCTTGCTCCATATTTCTTCCTGACCTCTCAACAGGTGAACTAGTTATCCACTCTGCCCGTGGGGATAAAGCTCCTATGCTAAATGCGACACGTATACCAAAGGGTAAAGGCATTGCAGGAGCTGTTTTCCATGACAAGGAAACAATCAATATCAAAGACCCTAAAAATGACCCGAGACACTATGGTGGAGTAGATAAAAAGACTGGTTTTGTAACGAAAGCTATGCTCACAACTCCTTTACTTAACGGTGACCAGGCACTTGGAGTCTTTCAAATTCTTAACCCTGCCAACCGAGACTTCTTTGATGATAATGACGAGCGTATCTTAGAAGTTTTCGGCACTTTAATTGTCAGCGCTCTACTGCGTATTCAAGCCCAAGAAAGAGAAATGGAAAATGCCAGAGCTCAACAGGAGCTGGAACTTGCCAAAGAAATACAACAATCCTTTTTACCAGAGCAATCGCAAAACTATCAATCATGTCAGGTCCATACTCGCTATTTTCCTGCACGGGAGGTTGGAGGAGACTTCACTTTAGTGATACCACTTAATGAGCACCAAATACTGATGTGTCTTGGCGACGTTACTGGAAAAGGTATTCCCGCTGCTCTTACTATGTCTCGTGTCACAGCTAAGATCCAAGCACTTTCCAAAAGACTGATTCTATCTGTCAGCTTACAAAACCATCTCGGGAGTTGGGTAACAGAGCTCAATGACGAGCTTACTGGAGACCTGCAATCTGGCCGATTCATCGGAGCTACCTTTATGTTAAGTGATAGCCACACTAACTCTATCCAAGTTTGTGCGGCTGGACAATATGGCCCTATCTATTTCTGCCACGGTAAATGGCATCAGCCCGAAGTTACCAACCAAGTCCCCCTTGGTATCCTTCCATCCTTTGAATACAGTTGCCAAAGCTTTGAAATTAAGCCAGGTCAGCAATGGCTCCTTTACTCAGATGGCATTACAGAAGCTCGCAACCAGGCTGAAGAAGAGTATTCTGAGGAGGCCTTTATCAAATCACTTCCAACCAAGGCTCGACCAGATGAGACATTAGATATAGCGGTTGATGCATGGCAAAATTTTACTGGTAATGCTGGTCAACATGATGACGCTTCCATTCTCTTTCTCGATTGGCGAGGCATACCACCACCTCCTCTCCTCTATCTTAGCTGCAAACCCTCTGACCTTAGCAGGGGAAGAGAGTTCATAGAAAATTGGTGTAGCTATTTAGGTTTTGATGACATTGCAAGTGGTCACATTGTCCTAGCGTGTGATGAAGCTGTTACAAATGTTTACCGATACGCCTATGATGGAAAACCAGGTCCCATTAAATTCACTATTAATTCAGAGTCAGACGATTTAATTATTCGACTAAAAGATGAGGGAACTCCAGTTGATATCGAAAAAATAAAGGGACGCGAATTAGATGATATTCGTCCAGGGGGACTCGGGACATTTTTGATTAATGAAGTCTTCCATGAGGTTAATTATGAGCCTCAAAAAAAGGGGACTGTCCTCACACTAAAAAAAGCACTTCCCAGTGGTGTAGAAAATTCAGAAACAATAGCTAGCTAGCCCAACTTATTTAACCTTGCAAATAACCGCACTTTTTATATAAATTAACGTAATAAATGTATGGGCCCATAACTCATTCATAAAATAAATTTACTAAGGACGCTTATTTGAAAGTAAAACTTTGGGGAACTAGGGGAAGTATTCCTACCCCGAGCACCACCACTTTTAAGACCTCTTTATTCGGAGGAGACACTACTTCATTAACCGTTGAATCGAGAGATAAACTTCTTATCTTTGATGCTGGGTCCGGTGCGAGACACCTTGGCCTTGACCTGATGAAGCGGAAGGTTTCCGAAGCGACCTTCTTCTTTACGCACGTGCATTGGGACCATATCCAAGGCTTCCCTTTCTTCATGCCGGCTTTTGTGCCAGCAAATAAGTTCACCTTATATGGTCCTAATATGAATCCAAAGTTTAAAAGAGCAAAAGCTAATATGCTGGAAAGGGCGCTCCGCGACCAACAGCACGAAATCACATTTCCTATTAAATTAGATCAAATGCCAGCTAGCATGACCTTTAAAAACATCGATGAGAATGAAGCTGTAGAAATTAAAGTCAAAGGCGGCAAACTCATTATAAGACCACGCATTCTGAACCATCCTGGCGGATCTTTTGGCTATCGGATAGAAGAGCACCTAAGAGGTAAGCCTGTAAAGATTTTTACACTAGCTACTGATACAGAACATTTTGTTGACCTTAACCCTAATGTTCAAGATCTTGCTCAAGATGCTGACTTGATGATCTACGACTGCCAATACAATGAAGACGAGTACTCTGGTAAAAATTCCATGCCCAAGAAAGGCTGGGGACATTCCACCTGGAATTGGGGACTCCAAGAATCTGCTGCTGCGAATGTAAAACAAATGCTTTTATTCCATCATGACCCCATGCACGACGATAAATTTATTCTAAATCTCGAACGACAGGCCAAGGCTTCCGCCAAAAAGTTAGGTATACGCGTTGCAGCAGCAAGACAATTTAGCGAATTTGATATTTAATTCCTGGAAACTCACACCGACTGTTCTCATGGTCGAATATCACATACCTAAGCGATGCAAATTTTTATTTCTATGAAGTCCTTAGGTGCCGAAAAAGTGCAATGATCACTCCCCTTCCAATCGCAAAATCAAACAGGCAGAGGTTCCCGGGCCTTACTCCATTCCAACATGCGCTCCAAAGAAACCTTGGCATTCGCTAATAAATCAGGACTCATTTGGATCTGAGGCTCTAGATTTTCCAGGGCACTAACAGCCTTTTCTAACGTATTCATTTTCATGAAACGGCAATCCGCACATGCGCAACTATCCGTTGGACCAGCAATAAAAGTCTTATAAGGCACTTCATTTTCAAGACGGTGTAACATTCCAGATTCAGTCACTATGATAAATTGATCAGCCTCCGAATTCTTACAATACCCAATCATCTTTTCTGTTGAACAAACTTCATCTGCCAAAATACGCACTGCTCTAGTGCATTCTGGATGCGCGACTAGTGGTGCATCAGGATAATCTCTTCTTATTCTAGAAATACTCCGATGGGTGAATTCAACATGGACATAACAATTTCCTTCCCACAATCGCATTTTCCTTCCCGTTTTCTCCTGGACCCATTCACCCAAATTTTGATCGGGCACAAAGAGTATTTCTCTATCTTCTGGAATCATTCGAACGATTTTCTCTGCATTCCCTGAAGTGCAAATAACATCTGCTAAAGCTTTTACTTCTGCCGAACAGTTAATATATGCCACCACATAATACTGAGGGTTTTGTTCTAAAAAAGCTTTCAAGTCTTGATTCGCACAAGAATCGGCTAGAGAACAACCTGCGTTTATATCGGGTAAAACCACAGTCTTAGACGGATTAACTATCTTAGCGGTTTCCGCCATAAAATGAACCCCACAGAACAAAATGACGTCCGCGTCTGTAGCTTGAGCATGATATGCAAGTCCCAAGGAATCCCCCACATAATCAGCGACCTCTTGTAATTCAGAAGTCTGGTAATTATGTGCCAGAATGACAGCATTTCTCTCTCTCTTAAGCTCTTGAAGCCTTTTTTTAAGATCAGGCATATGAAAACATATATTCCATGCTCAACGGGGTCAAATCCTTACTTGGATCCATAAAATGCTGATCATTTCATCCGCTAGATTTAAGTTACCATTTTCTTGACGTGATCAATCACCTCTTGTGTCATCTCACAAGGTTCCGGCCACCCTCTCTTATACCCCTCACCAGGCAACTTAGTCGTAGCATCTATGCCCATATGCGTTCCCACATTGGCGATAGTTGTTGCATGATCCAAGCTATCACAAGGTCCCTTTGTGAAGGTCGAGTCTCTCTGCGGATCCGTGTTGGAACATATTTGAAAGACAACCTGAGAAATATCGTGAACATCTATCCCTGCGTCCACAACTACAACGTATTTGGTGAACATCATTTGCCCCATACCCCATAAACCATTCATAATCTTGAAGGCCTGATAGGGATATTGTTTCCTAATGCTGACAACTACTAGGTTATGAAAAACACCTTCTGCAGGTAAGGCCATGTCTACAATCTCGGGAAAATTCATTTTGAACACGGGAAGAAACAATCTTACGCTAGCAGATCCCATGTAAAAATCCTCCATTGGAGGCTTACCCACTACTGTTGCCGGGTAGATAGCATCATTGCGATGCGTAATACAAGTCACATGAAACGTAGGATACTTATCAACTGGCGTGTAAAATCCCGTATGGTCACCAAACGGACCTTCGTCCCTGAGAGGCTCTTCTGTATCTACATAACCTTCAATGACAAAGTCCGAATTAGCAGGAACCATAAGATCATTCGTCTCACACTTTACTAGCGGAACTGATTTCTTGCGCAAAAATCCCGCTAGCAAGATTTCATCTAAACCGTCTGGCATGGGTGCCGTGGCAGCAAAAGTGTAGGCGGGATCGCCACCTAAACATACTGTCACAGGCATTTTTTCCTTACTCTCGTAATAGCGCCGTCCATGGCGAGCTGCAACTTTATGAATTTGCCAATGCATACCTGTTGCCCAGGAATCAAACTGTTGCATTCGATACATCCCAATATTACGATCCCCGGTATCAGGATCTTCAGTATAAACATTCGGTAACGTTACAAATGGTCCACCATCTTGTGGCCAACACTTTAAGATTGGTAACAGATCTAAACCTTTCCCACCATCCACCGCTCGAAGAATATGATCCTTACAAGATCCGCTGCGAACAGTGCTTGGTTTTGCGTGGATCACATCAATTCCATTGCGAAAAAGCTCCCAGGCTTCTCCAAAAGACTTAGGTGGCTTTGCTTTCATCAAATAACCCATCTGAGCTGCCACCGTTTCGACATCATCTACACCTAATGACAAAGCCATCCGTTTCCAGCTACCCATGGAATTGACCAACACCGGAAAGGCTGATACAGCGCCATTCTGCAATTTAGGCTTTTCAAATAATAGTGCTTTTCCTCCCTTCGGTTTCTTCATTTCCAAGTCGGATAAAGCAGATATCTCGAGGTCTACGGAGACTTCTTCTTTGACCCGAACTAATTCATCCGCATCCTCTAAGACACGAGCAAAATCTCTCATTGATTCAAAAGACATAAGCTACATTAACCCCATTTTTATTTTTCGCATACCTCCGGTCACAAGATGCTCAAGCAAGTTACTTTTAAACTGGATGCCTATTTGCTTTCCATATCAAATAAAAACCTACTACCTGGAATATAATATTGGGAAGCCACATAATGAGTTCTGGATAAAAGGCTGCTTTTTCTTTAAAACCTTCAGCAAATACCGTAATCAAATAATAGAGTAGTACGACAGCCAAGCTTAATGCTAAGCCCACTGAAACCTCTCTCCTATGAGCTCTTATAGCGAGAGGTATTCCAACTAAAACAAAAGTAAATGGAGCAAATGAAAACGAGACCCGTTTTTGAATCTCTGTTAGGATGGCAACAAAACTAAAGCCCGGTTGCTTCGCTGGACTATTTTCAGAGAACATTTGGCTTTGCAGTTCGTTGATAGTCAAAAGAGATCGATTACGGTTAATATTTGGCTTATCACGCATTTGTTCTAGCGAAATACGCACAGGTAATCTGTTAGCACGAATCCCCGTTTGAATGGTATTAAGCTGTGTAGGGTCTGGACCACGCTTCTCTTGTCTTGCATTGAGCAATGCAAGACCGATCGAGTAATTTTGTAAATCCGCGGATATCTTACCTTCCTCCGCTCGAATGCAGTTAACCGGCAAATTGTCATCATTCAATTGCCAGATGTGAACATCAAAAACCTGATTGCCTTGCTTCCGCCCCACCCAGATTCGATAACCATCAAAGGTATCTATAGGCTCTCTTGCTTTAATCAAAACAGTCGGGGTATTTTGGCTAATATCCACCAATGCCAACTTAAATGTCCGCAATGCATTTGGAGCTATAATTGCATTATTGTAAAAGCAAATGATTGTCATCACTAAGCTCAATAAAATAACAGGCGCAATTAAGGGAACTAAGCCCACTCCGGAGGAACGAATCGATTGCAGCTCTAGGTCATGCGACATCCTGCCAAAAGTAAGCATCACGCCTATGAGCAAGGACCAGGGCAAAGTAAATGTCAGAGCAAAAGGAACCAACAGTGCCACCATTTTGAGAATAATCCCAAAGGGCACGTCATTGTTTACCATCAAATCAAAAACTCGCTGGTAAACATTCCCTAAAACAAGTAAGCACGTTAGACTGAGAGAACTCAAAAGAGTAACGCTCAACACTCTTTTTATTAAGTAAACGTATAGAATTTTCACGAATTTAAAAACTTAGAACGTTGACCATGACTAAGAAACTTCTTTCCTTAATGATTTGTTCTAGCAATAAATATATGCTTGATGTAGACAAAAACAGCATAAAAAGATTGACCCATTTACCTCGTCTTCATAGGAATACTAGTTTGTAGCATGTGAAATCTAGCAGTGGCTATGAAAATTATAAAATCTAAAGAGCCTTTTCTTTTCTACAGGACAAATGCAATAAAATGGCTAGAATTGAAGACTAAGATGTAAGTTGAAATTTACCTGCTAACCGACACATATATCTGTGAATAGAAAAAAAGACATCGACGTCAAAAAGAATGATGATGCGTTTGATGAAGAGCATTGGCTTAACTTGGCTCGAAAGGGTGAAGAATCTGGCTGGGCCGAACTTCATAAGCACTATTATCATAAACTTTGGAGAACCGTGAATCAGATTGTTAAAGATGAGAAAGTAGCAGAGGACCTTGTTCAAGAGTCCTTTATGAAAGCCTATAGGACGCTCAACAAATTCCGTGGACAATCAACATTCAGCACATGGATATACCGGATTTCTGTTAACCAAGCCTTGGACTATCTTAGAAAACACAACCGTCGCCGCAAATATCTTGGTTTATTTCCCGTAAAAGAAGATGAAGATTCCCTTGAGCATGAGCTAGTTGACACCCATACTGGATTTGACGCTGCAACTGGCGGTGAGACCATGCAAACCATTAAGAAGGCATTTGAACAGTTACCCGAAGATCAAAGAACTGTGGTAGAACTGCGACTTGTTCAGGGGTTTTCAACTGAAGAAACAGCAAAAATAATAGGTTGCGCTCGTGGAACGGTGCTCTCAAGACTCTACTATGCCTGCCAAAAATTAAAGAAAGTACTAAAAGGAGTGCGTGATGAACTTAAATGAATTCGAAGATGAGTTGAATAAATCAGATGAAGCTGCCCCCTCTCCATTAGAGAGCAGTTCCGACCTTAACCAAATACGCTATCACTTATCTTCTTTGAAAAGCCAAGACCTAACGAGTGATGAACGACAACGCTGGGCTTGGACCCGATTTTCTGCCTCGATGAAAGCTAGGAAGAAAAAATCCCACTTCTTTCTCAACTGGTCACTTGCAGGAGCAGCTACAGTCCTTCTTTTGACGGGGACAGTTGCTTTCAATAATTCTGACAATTCTCAACAAGAAAGCACTGGAAACCAAGTTGTCACTCTAACGGTGCATGCTCAGCCGGAAGTTACGGAAAGTGAACCTGAAATACATGCTGTCCCTTTCTACTCAGAGGATGCTGAGGCAGATGTTATCTGGGCTACAGGCTATGACTATTTGCCCTCTACTTACGAACTTGAATAAAAGTGTTAAGGGCGCATCAGAATCGTAAATCAAAATATAAATCATGTGCTACAATCCCAGATACAAATTTTCTCAACTCGCTACTAAAGACCATGCTCTTTGCTTAACAGTTCTTGCTTTAATTTTGGGATATGCTCTCTCCTTCGCAGAAACGGCTATCAAACTTGACGCCACTCTCTACCACGGCCAAGACGATCTTACAGTCGATCATTTGGAGGAGAAAACTAAACTTAAGAAGAAGCTAACACGTCTTTTCGGCTACGAAAAGTATCAAAAACTCGGCTACTCACAAGCGGATTTAAAATCTGCTATGCCTCAAAAACTTAAACCATCTAAAAAGTTCTACCTCAATTTAATGCACAGTGATAAACGAAAAAATGCCTACAAGTTTGAAGTTGTTCACGAGGAAAGACGGCTATTTCAAGGTGAATTCGTTCCGAAAACAAATCTTCCCCTAATCATTCGAGGACCTCAATTTGGTCAAGGCGTTTTGATTCTTGTCTTACAAGGCATAGAGCCTTAGATTTCTCAACAGAATTTTCCAAATCTATTATGTCGTTACTTGCAAACCTAGATAATGATATCAAAGATGCCATGCGAGCCAAACAAATGGATAAGCTCAATGTCCTACGCATGCTAAAATCTGCCATAAAGTATGCATCTATTGAAAAACACGGAGCAGATGCTGAGGCCTCTGATGCTGAGTTTATGCAGGTGGCACAGAAGGAAATCAAAAAACGCCATGACTCTGTGGCCGCCTATGAAAAAATCGGTAAAGCAGATGCTGCGGATAAAGAAAGAGCTGAAATTTCGATTATCAAAGGGTATTTACCTAAAGAACTACCACCTGACGAAGCAAAGTCCTTGGCCAAGTCTTGTGTAGAAGAGTTAGGAGCAAAAACAAAGGCTGATATGGGACCTGTCATGAAGTTAGCTAGGGAAAAAGCTGCTGGCCGCATCGATGGAAAGACTTTGAGCCATTTAGTGCAAGAACTCCTAAAATAGGCAGATCTTTAGGTCTCTGTTGCATGATTGAGTCTATGAAACATCTGCTACCGCGCTGTTCAAACTGAGAGTGAAATAGTATCTTGATCATCAGAACAGAACCAAGTGATGCTTTCAGACTCTGTGTCAAAAATCATATGTGTTGGCAAATAACCAGGCTCTCGACCTGTATTAAAAACCCAAGTCTTACCAATTTGATCGTTCCACGCACCATCAATTACAAAAGGACTTTGGTGAACGTGCCCCGAGAAAACGATATCAGGGGAATAGACATCGATACAATTTCGAATAAATGCCTCTCCCCAATCATGTTTGCCAGACCAGCTTACAGGGGACTCTGAAGGTGGTCTATGGTATATCCAGATCCATTTATCCCTAGGCCGCTTCGCATCAATTGCCATTTGCTCTGAAAGCTTCTTCTGTGCCACTTCACCCCCCCACCAAGGGTAGATTGAAATCAAATTATCTCCCATTTTCAGGCTATCGCCATCTACTTGGACCCCGTCATATCGAGCCTTTTGTAACCAGCGAGCTTCCAATTCATTATACCTATTTTTCCAATTACCATCATGATTTCCTGAGCAGACTAAAACTTTTGTCAATTTACTGAGTTTCGCCAAATATTGGCTAACTGCAACCGCTTGCACATCACGATCAAGCCCTCCACCTAAATCCAGTAAGTCTCCAGCAATCACTAAACAATCAAAGTGAGAAGCTCGTGTAATCAACCAATCATACTGTTTTAGGCTGTAGTGAATATCTGCAACTACAAGTAACTTCATTTTTTTCAGACTGTCTTAGTCCTTAAATTTCTAAAGACTGAAATCCTCATAGCAATTTTATTTTGCTCCCAGTATACTTGTCTCTTCGTTAAAAATAGAAAAAGAAACGAAAAAACCAATAGAATTAGTTTCCATAGCCTCAAAAATCCAGGGTGCCCTCTGTTGTTGATAGTTACAAGACTAGAGGGATAAAGGTGTATTGAAAGCCAATACTTCGATTCATTCTAAAAGGAGGAAAAGCAAATAAGGTCCCTATCCTAGGAGGTACGATGGAATGAATTACCTAAGCTTTAGCAAGTAGTCACACGACAACTAAATAGCATCTAGACAAAATGCCTGCTTTGCTCTTAATTTCTACCTTATGCACCCTTCTATTCTTGCTTCCGCACTTGAAAGCATTACCAAACTAGAATGCAAACGTTTCAGCCAAGGAGATGCCATTCTTGAAGAAGGAAGTGAAAACTATGGGCTCTACTTTCTAGAAAGCGGCGACATTGAGGTAGTAAAAGATGGCTCACGTGTTTCCCTTATCCATGAAAGAGGCTCTGTATTTGGAGAAATATCTATTTTACTAGAGACAGTTCCCACAGCCACTGTCCGTGCACTAACTTCTGCTAAGCTTTTCTACACAGACAGGCCTTGCGAATTTTTGAAAGCAAACCCTTCTGTGCACCTATTTGTCTCTTGCTTGCTTGCGGAACGCTTGCGTGCTGTGACATCGTACTTGGTAAATGTAAAGCAGCAGTTTTGTGATAATCAAGACCATACCTCAATGATTGATAGCGTACTTGACGGACTTACCCACAAGCAGACTTGGGATCAATAATTGCTGCATCTATGATTTTAAAAAATATAGTGAACTTTTGACAAAGGCACTCAGCCACCTCCAAGTATCTTTGACAACAGCAATTTTACTGACCTCTTCGCCATAGGAACAGGACACTTCTACTTCTCTCACCCTCCAACCTCGTTTTGCAGCCACAAAAAGCATTTCTGTTTCGATTTCAAAATGATGAGACTTCCAGCTTCGGCTATTGAGAAAATCTTTATGAGCCATTCGGAAACCACATTGGCTATCCTTCATCTTTCGTTCAATAGCAAGTGCAATCAAAGAGGTCATCAGGCAATTGGCCCATCGCCTAAGCACGGGCATTGAGGAACCGAAAGGCTGTCTACTGCCTAATATTAATTCGATATGAGGCGTCTTCTTAACCTCTAATTTTTTAACCTGCTTGATAAACTTTGGTATATCTTTAGCGTCGTGCTGTAAATCACCATCCATAAATAAAATCCATTGGCAATCTGACTTTTGCATAGCAGTCTGCCAGCCCATGCACATCGCTCGCCCTTTTCCTATTCTCTGCTTAGTTTCGAGAACTATTGCCCCAGCGTTCTCTGCTAGTTTTGCGGTCTTATCCGTACAACCATCTGCAACTACTATGACACAAGCGATGTAATTGGCCGCTCTCTGAACAACGGCTTTAATGGCTTTTTCTTCGTTATGAGCCGGAATAACTAAGGAAATCGAACCCGACATAGTAATTTACTGAACACAATGATCTACAGATCCTGTAAGGATGCCAGCTAAATTAAACTCGGATGATGTCATAAAAGTTGAACCAGATCTGTAAAAACTTGAGCCACAAGGAAAAGAGCGTCCATCCCTAGAATCCTCTGAGCGTCGCCCAAACAAGCAAGCGAAGTCGAATCTACTTAGTCGGCACTGAAAAAAGGTATTTTTAAGTATATTGGATACTCGAGGTATGACTTTGGGGTAATGGAGCAATTCTTGTAGCAAAGTAGAGTCTGATTTCTTGAGGCATGTGTGATATGGCATGAAGTAAACGAAGACAA
>JBCCXA010000017.1 GCA_039192515.1 Verrucomicrobiota bacterium
GAAAGTAGGCCAAAGTGATCCGGCGGTTGAATGTGGAATTGCCGTCGCTCAACGGACAAAAGGTACTCCGGGGATAACAGGCTGATCGCGCCCAAGAGTTCATATCGACGGCGCGGTTTGGCACCTCGATGTCGGCTCGTCACATCCTGGGGCTGGAGAAGGTCCCAAGGGTCCGGCTGTTCGCCGGTTAAAGTGGCACGCGAGCTGGGTTCAGAACGTCGTGAGACAGTTCGGTCCTCTATCCGCTGTGGGCGTAGGATATTTGACGGGTTCACTCCCTAGTACGAGAGGACCGGGAGTGACGTACCTCTGGTGTTCCTGTTGTTTCGTCAGAAGCAGCGCAGGGTAGCTAAGTACGGAAAGGATAAGCACTGAAAGCATCTAAGTGCCAAGCCCCTCTGAAGATGAGATATCCCTATCAGGGCCGTGGAAGACCACCACGTTGATAGGCCAGACGTGTAAGCGCAGTAATGTGTTTAGCTAACTGGTACTAATTACCCGATCGGCTTGATCTTAAATTTTTAGCGAAGTCTTCCGGATAAGTGCCGGGAGACCGGCTAGAAATTCTAAGTAAAGAATTTTAAATGGTTCTCAAGCCAACGCTTAATATAGTGTTGTGCTCTATGTATAGTTGTCGAGGAACTAATGTTCTTTGAAAAGCTAGTAATTGTATCATCGCTAGAAAATCTGAAGAAAATTTAGAGTTTCTCCAGTCTTCTAGTGATCATAGAGGTATGGCCCCACCCGTTCCCATTCCGAACACGGAAGTGAAACATACCTTCGCCGATGATAGTGCAGCGATAGGCTGTGTGAAAGTAGGGCGTTGCTAGTTATATGAACCCCGCTCAGGGAAACCTGGCCGGGGTTCCTTTTTTGTGGTTGTGATTTTCTTTGAGCAAGGTTTTGCGCATTTCATTCAGCTGATTGGCCTACCTATAGCTGAGTATATTGAGAGTCACACTTTGCGTATTATGATGTTGTTAGTTGATAATGATCGTTTTGTCAATTTTAGAGGATAAATTCTCATCATTTTGTTTCTGATTGATTTGATAATATTGATTTGGGCTATGCCAATCTAGGTTACTATGAGGATGCATTTCATTGTAAAGTCCTCTCCATCCTTCGGTAGTGTCCAGAATCTTTCGCACTTTTTTATTTGCGTGCTAGGGCTTATTGATTATTTCTCTTTGTTATAATTTCCTTCCAAGGATGGATAATTAAATTTACCTTATTGAAGGCGCTATGCTGCCTGCCTTTGGTCCTTCTCTAGGTCACGAAGCCTTTTCATGTCCAAATAACGACGCGTAGACCAATGCCCTCCTGCCATGTGTCTGAGCCGTGCACAAACTAACATCAGAGCACTCTTTCCATCTGGGAATGCTCCTACAGCTCTGGTTCGCCTTCGTATCTCTCGCATCACTCGCTCTAAGGGATTGTTTGTTCGCAGGCTTCTCCAGTGCTCTCTGGGATAGCTCATATAACTTAGAGTTTCTTCTAAGCCATTCTCCAATATCTCTCCAGCTCCACTTAATTTCATTGCTTTAAGCTTTTCTACTACCATTTGCCCCTTTTCTAAAGCCGCCTCCCGATCTTCTTGGGCATGGATAGCCTTGAGCATGGCACTGACTTCTTTGACTTTCTTGGTTGGCACCTGTGTCCATACATTACGATAAAAATGCACCACACATCTTTGCCATTTAGCTGCTTCAAAGAACTCTCCTATACCTTCTACTAACCCTAGACATTTATCGCTTACCACCAACTTGACTCCTTGAAGGCCTCGCTCTTTTAGATGCCTTAAAAAGCCTCGCCAACTCTCCAGGTCCTCTTTGAGTCCTTCGCTTACTCCAAGCACCTCACGGTAACCCTCCTCATTGACTCCTATGGCCACCAACACACTCACGTTCTTTACCTCTCCTCCCCAACTACGTTTGAGCCATATCCCATCCAAATACACATAAGGGTAATTGCGCTCTAGCTTCCTATTACGCCACAGATCTATTTTTGTGTAGATCTTTTGGTTGAGCTCACTCACCGTTGATGGACTCACTCGTGTTCCCCATAAGGCTTCGGTGATATCTTCCACTCTTCTTACGCTCACTCCTGCTAGATACATCTCTACAAGCGCTTCCTCCACACTCGTTTCCTTACGCCGATACCTTTGGATAATCTCACTCTCAAACCCTAATTTGCGTAGCTTGGGAACTTTGAGCTCCACCCTTCCAGCTTGTGTCTCAAGCTTGCGCTTGTAATGTCCCGCTCGGCTATCTCTGCGCTCAGAGCTATGCTCATATCGCTTGGCCCCACACAGTTGCTCTGCTTCGGCTTCCAACAATCCATTAAGGGTCTCTTCCACTGTCTCGGCTACCACTCGGTTCACCTTAGCTTCTATCTCACGCTCATCTATTCTTATGATCTTCTGATCGCTCATTTTCCTTTTTTACCTTCCTGCCCAACTCTCGCAGTCAAAATATGTGCGAAACTTATCCTACGTTATCCATCCTTCAATGACAACTTGAGCTTCGGAGACATTTAAAAAGAGTTCCTGATTGAGACACTCATCTCGTAGCCTTTGATGAAAAGATTCTATATATCCATTTTGCCAAGGGCTTCCAGGATCAATATAGATCATTTTGATCGGATGATTATCAACAAAGGCTCTAATGATCTTGGCGATAAACTCACTGGCACTATCACTTCGTACATATTCAGGTGCTCCGTGTTAACTCATCGCATCAGTGAGCACTCTCAATACATCCTGGCTTTTAAGACTTCGAGCCACTTCTATTCTCAAACACCTCCGCGTATACTCATCAATTAAGGTCATCATCCGAATTGAACCTCCCTTATCGGTTCGATCCTGCACAAAATCCCAACTCCAAACATGGTTAACATGATTAGCTTTGCTAGGTAATCATGTCGATTGGCCTCTCCTTATATGCTTCCTTTTCTTTAAACTCACTTCAAGGCCGTAGTCTCCTCTTATCTTCTGAATCGTTTTCTTGCTCACTTCATAGACCTCTCTTATTAGCAGTCCACGGATTCTTCGATACCCGTATCGAGGATACTTATCACTTAAGACTTTAATTCGTTTTTCTAGGCGCTTTTGCTTTTCCTGGATTCCTTGTTCTTTGTAGTAATGACTACTTGTTTTAAGTTTCAGGTATTTACACGCCTGATTCACACGACAGAGACTCTCTACCTTGGCTACTAGCTCCACCGCCCTCCGCTCCTGCTTCGGGCTTACCACTTTTTTCCATTCACATGCTCCAGAACTTTTATATTAAGCAATTGCTCTGCCACGATCTTCTTGAGCTCCCCATTCTCTTTTTCTAATTCTTTAAGCCTTTGTGCACTCTGAATTTCCATCTGTCCATACTTCTTGCGCCACCGATAAAAAGTCTTATCACTTATATTGTGCCGCCGGCATACTTCTCTGACACTTACTTCTCCTTCAGCTTCTCGTAATACCCCTATGATTTTCTCTATACTCCAATTCAATGCTTTCATTCTTTTTGCCTTTCTTTTTTTTCTTAGGCAAATTATGACTCTCTTTCCACTTCACCTTTAGGGGGCAATTCACAGCTTCTTTTGGATGATTCGCCCCCAGCAAAAGCTCCACTCTGTAGAAAGAGCGAAGCTTTTTTGATTTCAACAAGAATTTTTATTCCACAATGGTCAACTTTGGAGCTAATGTGCCAAGAGAAGAGCCTTCTTTAGAACTGAACCATATATCATCCCTGGAAGAGCTAATAGGGTCTTGGGCCAATATAATGGTGATATCTCCATCTCCAGAGATAGCGCTAGTTAAGTCTAAGGCAATAATGCTGGCTATACTAACGGGACCGCTGATAGAGGTGATCTCGCTCACTGCCATAGGTGGTGAGGATTCCAATCCTGCTAGGTTTTCTTCACTCCAGGAGTTATAATCTCCTAGGAAAGCTCGAATGGTTCCATTGCCGCTGTCCATAACCTCTAGTTCAAGGATCGCAGATGTTGGTGGACCACTCAAACCACTGATATTAAATTTAAGATAAGAGACTCGTGTGCGATCACTATTTTCTAGCCGTAGGGAATTATCATTTTTGGCTTTGCCATTTTCAATATAGGCATCATCTTCCAAAGTTATAATCGGTTCAGTAGCTGCTAAAGCTGTAATCCTTAGATAATCGATGTTAGCGCCTCCTAGGCCGGTATTTTCAATTCTAATACTATTACTTCCAGATAAGAGGTCAAGCGTTAGGCTTGCAGTTTCACTCCAGGTATTTCTACCTCCCGTTGCTGGGAAACTGAGGTCAGAATTGACCTCAATAGAGTTGACAATGACTTTGAATGGTCTGTTTCCGGAAGCAAGCGAGTAGCCGAAGCTTGTTTCTGCTTTCAGATCCTCGCTGGCCTCCACTGTCCATTCGATAAAACCTCTTCCGCTAATCTTAATATAGCCTGTTCCACTAAAACCTGTTGCATCATTTCTAAAAGGCCCAGAAGTAATTGCTTCAGGTCCTTCTGCCTCATAAATAACAGGTTGTTCTTCCGTCGTCTCAACTATAAGAGTAGCTGTAGCTTCAGCAACAGCACCCTCATTGTCTGTAGCGACAAGCTTTAGTACGTAACTGCCTGCATCTAGTGCGAGCAAGCCGGGATCTTTCTTTCCGAACCATGCATAAGGCGCTATATTATCGTAACTAAAGAAAACGTCGTTTACATAAAGTTCCACATTGGCTATTTTTCCGTCTGGGTCAGCGGCATCAGCTTCTATTAAAATACCTTCATATCCTTCAATTTTGTTTAACTCAGATGAAGGGTTGAAAGAGACTGTGGGAGGCGTGTTAATTACAGTTTGTGTTACCGTGAGGGTAGCAACTGCTTCAGCTGTAGCGCCTTCATTGTCTGTTGCGATAGCCTTTAACTCATAAGTGCCTGCTTGTAAGCCAAATAAGTCTGGATTTTTCTGTCCGAACCAATTGTATTTTGGTCTGTTGTCTGAACCAATGAAAACTTCTTCTAGATAAAGTTCCACATTGGCTATTTTTCCGTCTGGGTCAGCAGCATCAGCTTCTATGTAAATACCTTCATATCCTTCAATTTTGTTTAACTCAGATGAAGGGTTGAAAGAAACTGTGGGAGGCGTGTTGGTTACAGTTTGCGTTACCGTGAGGGTAGCAACAGCTTCAGCTGTAGCGCCTTCATTGTCTGTAGCGATAGCTTTTAACTCATAAGTGCCTGCTTGCAAGCCAAATAAGCCCGGGTCTTTATTTTCGAACCAAGTGTACGGTGATTTTTTATCTGAACGGATGAGAACGTTATTTATGTAGAGCGCAACATTTTTTATACTCCCATCAGAGTCTGAGGCACTAGCGTCTATCTTGATTGAAGTATATCCCTCATCCAAACGCAAGGTGGATGAATCCTCGAAGGCCACACTTGGGGGATTGTTTGCTGAGTTGTCCTCAATGATTTTAGAAACGGGCAACTTGTCAGCTTGATTGTTTTGTTTTTGCGAAGTATTGCCAGTGCTACGGCTGGCATAGTCTTTATTACTGTTTCTATCCCATAGGAGCAATCGGTCAATAGCATGTCCTCTTGAACGGGCACTTACCTGGAGAACATACTGCTTTCCGGTAACCAGATCCCAATGTACTGGCTGAGCATTGTTATCAACATTGCGGGCCTGCCAAGTCCATTTACCTATCGTGTTCATGTAAATCTTATACCAATCATCTTTTGGGTCTAAATCTCGCTTATTTGCCGGGTCGACGGTTTTTCCATCAGCTTCAATCAAACGGGCCCAATTGTCATTATGCTCAGTATTGTTATCTCCAATTGTGATATAACTCCGCCATTGAAATTGATAGTTTCCATCTTTAGTCACAACAAAAGGATAGTTAAGAGTTCCAAACCCAGGTTGTTGGAATGAATCTGCCGTCGCAACGTAATAGGAATTCCCCGTGTAACTGGCAATACTCCTCTCCTCAGACCACAGATTGTTAGGAGAATCAAACTCGATGTCCATCACGACCACTCCATCTTCGGACCCTTCATAGTAGGAAGTAATGATTGGCGGGTCCGGGTCTCCAATGCCAGAAGAAGTTCCTTCTACCACATACCGATCCCAGAATTTACGGATAGTATCGGCTTTGGTATTGATCTCCATGATCCACCATACTTCGACAGTATCAGAGAAGTCGGCTCCACCAGGTATAGTGGAGTAGGGGGCACCAGGCCACCCCGAGTCTACGATAACTTCTTCCGCTAAGCCCCACAAATCTTTGGCTGACTCATTCTCATTGGCTGGACTAAGAGCCTCTTGAATGTAGGTTAAGTCACTCGAATTGTAGGCTGGGCTTCTTTTGCCTTTTTTGCCGTTTTTACCCTTTTCATCGTAATCCAGATTCCCGTCGTCAATTTTGATGTATGATGTCTGGTCTTGAACGTAGCCCAAATCACTAGGTGATGACTGGTTTTCATTCCATCTGCTGTGCTGAACGACCACCACATTGCTTTTGATCAATGAAGGTGATACACCTTCATCGATCAGCTTTCTAATCCATGCGGCAGTAATATTTGACTGTCCGGCTTCTGCTACAAAAACGACACCTCCATTTTCAATAACCGATCTGACTTTGTTTTTGACGCGATCAACTGATCGGTTCCAATTAACACCTCTGACCAAGTGGCCATCCCAGGCATAGGTCCACGTGTTTTTCCCCTCACGCCCATAAATTTTTTCCATAAGTGGCCTAGAGTCGATAAAACCATCTGAATAGCCCTGTATACCTGTTGCACCGAGGACCGCATAAACATCAACATTCTTTAAATCAGGGTGTAGCAGCATGCTGCCGAGTGCGGCCTGCGCATGGATATCATCAGGGTCCGGTAGGGAATCATACTGTGCTAGCAGTAAATCGGTCCTAGTGTCAAACAATGGATAGTTTCCTCTTTCTTGCGCAGTTAGTGCCTGAACAAAAGTTGGTATCAATAATAGTACCAAAATACTTAGTAGTATTCGCATATTTCTCATAATTAATTCTCTCATTATCTATCAGTCCTTCGGGGCTTCTATTTATTAAAACGCAAAATAATGCGTTTGTAACGTTACACTCTTACTGTTGTTTCAAACCCCTTGAACCTTACTAAAAAAATGTAAATTATGGTTTCAAAGACAGAGTGCCAAGCCCCTACGGCAGGCTGAATAACCGTTCAGAGCTACAACGGCAAAATGAAGTGTAAGCGCTAGTTTGTAACTCACATTACAATTATGATAAGGCTTGTTGGAAAAAAAGGCAATTTAAATATTTAATCCAGATAATTAGCATAAAAGTTAAAAGAAGTGCCTAAAAATTTGAATAGGAGGAAAAAGGGAGTGGACGAAAATATATCGAACGCATCCTTTGAGCATATCTTTTGAAACAAATGAAGGCCAAGCGATCGAGCGCGAATCCTGATAGAGTCAGGATATCAGTCTTCATAGATGGTAACTATAGAAGACTAATCGCTTCTTGGGGCCAAGATCCCACCCAGATCTCTAAGTCTTTATTGTATCATTCCGGTTAAGGCCTACTCAGTGGCTTTAATGCGGAGGAATGACTTATCTCCAATATCTCCTAGCGCAATCTCGTAGGTAAGAGTAAGGGTTTCAGTTCCATCTCCGTTATCGACCGGGCCATTAGTAACTTCATAGTCTTTTCCTATCGTTAATGGGGTCCAAGAGCTAGCAGAGAGATTAGTTGATATTTCAACTATATAAGAAATTGATTGATCACTACGACGGGTATAGATCATGTTTAGAAAACCTTTAGCATCCACAAAAATTTTCTGCTTCCTCGGATTCAGAGGGTTATTGGGGTCTAAACCGAATAGAAATTCATATTTATTGCTATAACCATCTTTGTCAGTGTCCAAATCACCCGAATTGTCTGGTAAATCATTCTCTTCTTCCCAGATCTGGTAAGGACTTTTTGGTGCACTAATCACGGTAAGGGTGGTTACTACTTCAGCCTTAGCATCTTCATTGTCTGTAGCAACTACTTTTACCTCATAAGTTCCTGCTGCTAGGCCAAGTAATTCAGGATCTTTCTTACCAAACCAATTATATTTTGGTTTACTGTCTGAACTGATGAAAACATTATCTAAATACAATTCTACATTAGTTATTTCACCATCTGAATCTATGGCATTAGCCTCAATGTAGATGCCATCGTATCCTTCAACCTTATCCAATTCAGATGAATCGTTGAATGAGACGGTGGGTGGCGTATTGTCTACAGCCTTCACAGTAAGGGTGGCAATAGCTTCAGCCGTAGTACTTTCATTATCTGTTGCGATAAGTTTCAGCTGATAAGTTCCCGCTGTTAGGCCAAGTAATCGAGGGTCTTTCTTACCAAACCAATTATATTTTGGTTTACTGTCTGAACTGATGAAAACATCATCTAAATACAGTTCTACATTAGCTATTTCACCATCTAAATCTATAGCATTAGCCTCAATGTAGATGCCATCGTATCCTTCAATTTTATCCAATTCAGATAAATCGTTGAATGAGACGGAGGGTGGCGTATTCTCTACAGCCTTCACAGTAAGGGTGGCGGTAGCTTCAGCCGTAGCACCTTCATTATCCGTTGCGATAAGTTTCAGTTGATAAGCTCCCGCTGCTAGGCCAAGTAACTTAGGGTCTGTGTTTTCATTCCATCTGTATTCAAATGCGTTGTCCTCTCTTATCAAAATATCATCAAGAAAAAGTTGAACATTGTCAATTTGCCCATCCAAGTCAGAGGCATTAGCCGCTAATTCTATAGATGTATATCCTTCCTCAAGATTTAAACCCGACGAACTATCGAAAGCAACGCTGGGCGGGATATTGGTAGGAATGCCAACAATGATTTTAGAAGCCGGTAGCTTATCGGCTAGATTGTTTTGTTGGCGTGAAGGAGAACCATTGGTTGGATCTGCATACTGTGTCTCACCGTTTCTGTCCCAGAGGAGCAATCGGTCAATAGCATGACCTCTTGAACGGGCACTTACTTGGAGAACATACTGCTTTCCAGCATCCAGATCCCAATGTACTGGTTGAGCATCGTTATCGACATTGCGCGCTTGCCAAGTCCATTGATCTGTCCTGTTCATGTAAATCTTATACCAGTTATCCTCATTTGAGTCTTCCTTTGGGTCTAGTTTCTTACTGTTTACTGGATCAACGATCGTTCCATCAGCCTCAATCAAACGGGCCCAATTGTCATTATGCTCCGTCCCGTTATCTCCGATTGTAATGTAACTGCGCCATTGAAGTTGATAGTTTCCAGCTTTAGTCACTACAAAAGGATAATTAAGGGTTCCGAATCCGGGTTCCCTGAATGAGTCCACCTGAGCGACGTAATAAGATCTCCCTGTGTAGCCGGGAACAGTTGTTTCCTCTGACCAAAAGCTTCCCGGAGAGTCAAACTCAATATCCATCACGACCACTCCATCTTCAGACCCTTCATAATAGCTAGTGATGGTTGGAGGGCCTGGATCACCAACGCCAGAAGAAGTTCCTTCTACCACATAACGATCCCAAAATTTGCGGATCGTATCTGCCTTGGTATTGATCTCCATGATCCACCATACTTCTACGGTATCGGAGAAGTCGACTCCGCCTGGTATAGGGGAGTAGGGGGCTCCAGGCCATCCTGAGTCTATAATCACCTCTTCGGCCAAGTTCCACAGTCCCTTTGCTGCTTCATTGGAATTCAGAGGACTAATTACCTCTTGTATATAAGTCAAATCACTTGACTTGTAAGCTGGAGTTTGTTCGCCCTTTTTGCCATTTTTACCCCCTTCATCGTAATCCATATTCCCGTCGTCAATTTTGATGTATGATGTCTGTTCTTTAACATAGACCAAATCATCCTCTGATGATTGATTTTCATTCCATCTGCTGTGCTGAACGACCACCACATTGCTTTTGATCAAAGATGGTGATACACCTTCATCGATCAATACTTCAACCCAATCGGCTGTAATATTTGACTGGCCAGCCTCTGCAACAAAGACGACACCTCCACTTTCAATAACGGATCTGACTTTGTTTTTGATGCGGTTCACGGATCGATTCCAGTTAGCGCCTCTGACCAAATGACCATCCCAGGCATAAGTCCAAGTGTTTTTACCCTCTCGACCGTAGATTTCCTTCATCAGTTTTGTAGAATCGATAAAGCCTTGATCTAGCCTCTGTATGCCTGTTGCACCAAGAACTGCATAGACACTAACAGTCTCTAGGTCGAGGTGTAGTAACATGCAGCCGAGTGCGGCCTGAGCATGGATATCATCAGGATCCGGTAGAGAATCATATTGGGCTAATAATAAATCCGTGCTGGGATTAAAAATTGGATAATTACCTCGGTTTTGAGCAGTCAAAGCTTGCAATACTCCCGGCACTAGAAAAATGGCCAAAATATTTAGTGTTACACGCATATGTTCTGCAGGCTTTCCCTTTTTAAATATCTACTAATTCACTTCTCTCTGATTTTGTTAAGTGATCACTAAAGTAATTAGTGTAATAGCGTTTTGCATAATTGCCAACTGTAGGACAGGTTAGTTATTTAGTTGATACAATCACTAGTCTTTTTTAAGAATATGGTCTTGCTCTTTAAAATTCTAAAATTTTCAACAGAAAGATTGTGGCTGAAGATAGTGCTTGCAATTCAAATTGCGAATTAAAAGATAATTTTTATCGATCCCCTATTTTATTTTAAACTCATATGATGGTGTAGTGACTTAAAAATCAGGGTTAGATCTTGGCATCGACAAACACAGAGTTTTTAAAGGTATCCCCGTTCTGAGACCCATGTCTCTGTAATATCAGGATGGGCGTTCCGCGTGCTTGATCACTTTGCTTGCCAGTAATTAGAGTTACGCTCTGACGATGCGATTGAGACATTTTCGTTGATTCTCTTTCTGTAGTGCATTTTGTAATGTATAGGCAAGAGAGGCTAATCTGGCTTGCCATTCTGTGGTTTCACCGGTAAGTGCTTGTAAAGGTCTGTCTAGTCGCTTGTGCTTGGATCCATGTTCATATCAAAAGCTCAATCCGGCGGAAAAATCTAGGAATACTTAAATTTCCTGGATACCCCGGTTGAACCCGAGTATGACAAAATGGGTGTTAAAATTAGTTCAAAAAAGCTCTAGTAGTTCAATTTCTACTTCATAACGCAAATTAAAAAAGTCGATGTGAAAGAATATGATTAGGTTTTAGATTAATCCATATGAACGAATTTTAGGTGCAAAAAGACAGTATTAACACTGACGCACTATACAAGCTGTGTTTGCTTTCAATTAATTATCTTACTAGAATCACTTGAGTGTTATTGATCTAACTTAATTCGTAAGAACAATCTACCTGTAAAATCTGCTTAAGGAGTGTCATATCTCAAGGTAATTGTTTCAGTTTCACTACCATTATCATCAGGTTTAGAAGTGATGGTTAAGGCTTCAGTACCTATCGGTGTTCAAGATTCTGAGCTAAGATTTGTTGAGATTTCCAGGGTGTAAGTAATTGATTGATCTTTGCGTCGGATATAGATTTTACTCAAATAACCTTGCCCATCCACATAACTGCGGGGTCTTCCCTGATTGAGGGGGGTATTAGGGTCCAAGCCCAAAAGGGATTCATATTTATTAGTATAGCCATCTTTATCTGTGTCTGAATCACCAGAGTCAGCTGGTAAACCATTCTGAACCTCCCAGATTTGGCAAGCGGTTCTGGGAGCACTTTCTGCTGTTAGGGTTGCGACGGCCTTAGCTCTTGTGCCTTCGTTGTCTGTAGAAATCACTTTTAATTCATAAGTCCCGACAGCTAGGCCGAGTAACTGAGGATCTCTGGTTTCGTTCCATCTGAACTTGGATTGGTTGTCCTGTCTGATTAAAACATTATCTAAATAGAGTCGAGCATTTTCTACACTTCCGTCAGA
Source organism: Verrucomicrobiota bacterium (assembly GCA_039192515.1). NCBI lineage: Bacteria > Pseudomonadati > Verrucomicrobiota > Verrucomicrobiota bacterium. The sequence continues at coordinate 11,946 of JBCCXA010000017.1, forward strand.
GTCAGTGGCATCAGCTTCTATGAAGATTGATGTGTATCCTTCTTCAAGGGTCAAGTCAGATGAATCACTAAAGGCTACGCTCGGAGGGATTTTGGCAGGATTGCTATCTATAATTTCAGAAACAAGCAGTTTATCGGCTCGACTGATTTGTTTCTTTGTAGTGAAACCGTTTTTTAGGTTTGCGTATTCCGTATCGCCATTTCTATCGCTAGAAGTAGTCGGTCAATAGCGTGCCCCCAGAGCGGGCGCTTACTTGAAGAACATATTGCTTTCCTGTATCAAGATTCCAATCCACAGGTTGAGGATTGTTGTCGATATTACAGGCCTGCCAAGTCCACTTGCCTGTCGTGTTCATGTAAATTTTATACCAGCCATTCCTTACATCCAAATTTCTCTTATTTGAAGGATCGACGGTTGTTCCATCCGGTTCAATTAGGCGGGCCCAGTTGTCACTATGCTCAGTGTTGTTATCTCAGATTTTAATGTAACTGCGCCATTGAAGTTGATAGTTTCCAGCTTTTGTTACGACAAAAAGATACTAGAGAGTTCCTATTCCGGTTTGAGGTTGTTGGAATGAACCTCTGATCTAACAACGTAATAGAAATCTCCAGTGTAGCCAGGAATCATTGTTTCCTTCCTCGGACCAGGGGTTTTCTGAAGGGTCAAACTCAACGTCCATCAAGACAACTCCATCTTCAGATCCTTGATAGTATGGAGTGATTACAGGAGGGCTGGATCCTCCAGAGCCGGAACTTTTATTTATGACATATGTGTTCCAGGATTTTCGGAGACTATCTGCTTTGGAATTGATTTCTAATATCCAACAAATTTCTACCATATCAGAAAAATCGATCCCACCGGGTATTGGGGAGTAGCCAGCCCTAGGCCAACCCGTATCCACAAGGATCTGTCCGCCTCAATTTCATATGGTTTTGCAGCTTCATTCCATACACTGTGTTGAACCACCACCACATTACTTTTGATCAGAGATGACGAGACATCTTCATTGATTAACGCCTCGATTCGGTCGGCATTAATACTTGACTGACCAGCCTCAGCTACAAAGACCACACCACCATTTTGAATAATTGATTTGACTTTGTTTTTGATCCGCCTGACTGATCGATTCCAATTAGCACCCCTGGCCAAATGGCCATCCCAGGCATTAGTCCAGGTGTCTTTTCCCTGAGGACTATGGTTGATGTTCATCAAAGGGGTAGTGTCGATAAAGCCTTGTTCGAGTTCTTGTGTGCCGGTAGTCCCAAGGACTGCATAAGTATCAACGTTCTTTAGATCAGGGTTAAGTAACATGCAGCCTAGTGCAGCGTGGCAATGGACGTCATCCGGGTCCGGTAGAGAGTCATACTGAACAAGCAGAAGATCCTCGCTTGTATCAAAAGAGGAATAGTTTCCTCGATTTTGAGCGGTTAATGCTAGGGCTATCGCTGGTATCAGGAGTAGCACTACAGTCTTTAGCATTACGAGAATACTTCTCATAGTCAATTTCTTCCTTTTGTTATAAATCTAATCTTCTAGGTACTGAAATTAACTAAAGTAGGAAATATTGTAATACATCTCTTATAGTCCTACATATTCGCAAAGGCGAAGCAATTTAAATATTTAGTATTTGCAATAATTAGCATTTAGAATTCATTAAGGCAGTTTTGATAGTTTTTGCCTGGAAAAGTAGGTCAGCGATTAAAATTACTGGATTTGCTTAGGTGGACCTAGTTAACCTATTAGTCCGTGAAATCATAGCAATTACACATCAATCAAGTTTATTCTACAATTGGCGTGTGAATATCTAATTTTAGTTCTTTTTTGATGAAATTGGTTTGCTTAACGATGATATTATCCATGGTTCACTGGCCAAAAAACCAGTAGCCAATCAGTATAGCTGCAACGACCCCAGCAACTTCGGCAAACAGTCCGCCAGGAATGGCGTATCTAGTTTTAGTGATTCCGACACTTCCAAAGTAAACAGCTATGACATAAAAAGTTGTCTCGGTACTCCCTTGGATAATGGTAGCCATAACGGCGGGTAATGAATCAACTCCATGGTTTTGCATGGTTTCAAGCATCATGCCACGCGCCCCGCTGCCACTGAAGGGTTTGATGAGTGCTGTAGGTAAAGCGTCTACAAAGGAGGTGTCCCAACCAATTGTAGTTACCCCACTTTTGATGATATGGAGTATGCCGTCCAGCAAGCCGCTTGCTCTGAGGCAAGCAATCGCAATCAGCATGGCAACTAAGTAGGGGATTATCTTTATGGCTATCGTGAATCCTTCCTTAGCACCCTCTACAAATGTTTCATATAAGGGAACTTTTTGGGTGAAACCCGCTATGAGAAAAGTCATGACAATTGAAAAAAGTAGGAGGTTACCTATAAGAGTTGATTGGCGATTCATCTCTTCTTGAGGCAATTGGTTAAGGAAGTAACCAGTGCCGCCAATCACTAGAGCAAAGCCACTAAGGTAAGCTAGTATTACCGGATCCCATAATTTAATCCTTTGGGCTATTGAGACGTAAAGAAAACCCGCTAAGGTCGAGCAGGCAGTTGCCAGCAATATAGGAATGAACACCATAGTCGGTTCCGGGGCACCTTGCTGAGAGCGGTACATAAAAATAGACATAGGCAAAAGAGTTACAGAGGAAGCATTTAGCACTAGAAAGAAGATCTGGGCATCAGATGCGGTGTCTTTGGACTTATTAATTGATTGAAGATCACTCATTGCTTTCAAGCCCAAAGGAGTTGCGGCATTATCAAGGCCTAGCATATTAGCCACCATATTCATGGTGATGGATCCAAGTGCCGGATGATTTTTGGGCACAGATGGCATAATTCGCTCGAAGAGTGGGGAAAGGCCTTTAGCAATGAGCTGGACTAATCCTGCTTTCTCCGCGATTTTCATCAGACCTAGCCATAAGCACATGATTCCTGTTAGCCCCAGAGCTATCTCAAAAGCGATATTTGCATATTTGAATAGGTTCTGGACAATATCATTAAAGATTCCAGAATTTCCTAAAACCAACCACTGGTATAGCGAGGCTATGAAGGCTAGTAGAAAAAATAGAAACCAGAGGATATTGAGCATGTCCTATGCTGATCTGCCGAAACAAAAAGGGAATGTTTTTTTTGGGTTGTAGAAAGCGTCTAAAAACCAAAGCCTTCAATAATGCCAGGCAGGACTTCTTGTATGCTCTCGGTGCCTTTTTTGATGATTTCTGCGCCTTTTTCTACGGTGTCCTCAACCGTGTCTTGAATTTCACCGATAAAAGCCTTTTGGAGTCTAGGTGAAAGATCTTCTTTGAAGGAGTCAGTTGTACCAGTAACCGTCATAGGAGGTGCTGCCCAGTGGTATTTTTCACGACTTATAGTGAAGACTTGGCTCTTAGCCCCGGGAACAAAACTAAGTAATCGATCGGTAGTGCCAACATCTAGCGAGCCATTTAATTGTTTGGAGGAAGCTGAGAGCGATCCCATTAGTTTGAGAATTTCATTTGACTCGAGTCGAATATTCTCAAGACGAAAATTTTCACTATCTTGGTAATCAAAATCTAATTGCGCTTTGTCAAGTTTAAGCCTTAGGAGATCATGTAGCTTTGTTAGATTATGAAGTTTTTGCAATGATGGAAGGCCTGTGATATAGCCTTGATTTAAATTTACCTTTCCCTGGATACTTAATGTTTCTTCCGCATGAATAAGCTTTCCATGGCTGTTGATGGTCCCACTTATATGGTCTTTCAGTGGATTGGGTAAGAGGTCATCACTTGGAAAATCTCCTATAGTGTAGTCAATGTTTGCAGAAATGACATCACTGAATTTAAGGTCACCTTTTACGAAGATCGTTCCTCCGTTTATTCCATTAGCTTTGGCCTCTATAATCTTGAACTCTGGAATGTCTACAAGGAGGCGGTAATAATCCATCATGAGAGAGGAATGGGTGACGTAAGAAGGTGTATTAACCTTTCCTCCATATCCTCTAGCCTCCCAAGAACCGTTATCTTTAGGGACGAGTGATAGTTTAGATTGCTTAAGAGTTCCGTAACGGATTGTCGGAGGGTTATCCTTCGAAGGCATGGCCCAACTAAGATTTGTGTCTTCTATGATGACTTCTTTAATTTTAAGCTTTGTCGGGAGTAGAAAGGCTATTGGAAAGTTGCTGGAAAGGCCTGTAATGGCTGAGTGGTCGAGTTCATTTTTGGGTTCAGCGTTAAGGCGGATATTTAATGTGCTTACTTGGATTTTTTCGATTTCCCACGTGCGAAAGAAGATGGCAGCTAGATTGAAGTGAACACGGATGTTATCTGCCTTTATGATTTCAAAAGCACTGTCTTCATTGCCTTTAGCAACATAACTGTTTGATGAAAGAGTGGTGTCTTGCAAAGATATGGGTTCTAACTTTCCCTCAGCTCTTAATAATTGGTTTAGTTGGATAGATGCAAACTGCTGAAATGCGGAGCTCCTGATATAGCTCGTAACGGTAAACCAAGCGAAAACAAAGGTGGATATAATGAGGGCGAATAATGAGATCGATACTATCCACAGTAAAGTGGGTAAGCGCATTTTCATGGATATGGTTTTATCTCATCAGTAGCTCGATATCAATAGCTGTTGATCCAGGGTGCTGTAAAATTTTAAGGGGTAATGCGGTAATATTCTATCAGCGCCTTTACTACAGTATCAGCGTACTCCTTATAAATATTTTTTCTATCTCTTCCTAGAATGCTTCTAGTGCCAACATATTCGCCGGCATTAATGTGGGCATAGGTATCTCTACTATTCATGACATAGGGTTCAAGAAAGAGGGTAGGACAGTTAAAAAGTCTATTGGCAATTAGATTACGAGACCAGATATATTTTTTTGAGTCCAGCGCTGTGGCGTTTTTGCCATGATAGATAAAAGGGGGTAAAGATGTTTCTTTGACGAAATGATGCCTGAAGACTTTGGCTGCTTTTAATTCGTTGTCATACACTTGAGATAGAATCTTGTACATCATTTCAAATCGAGAGTCTTCAAATTCAAGCTCGCCAGCCATGTAAGTGCCATTGATTAAGATGTGGAAGTGATTCTTATCCACTAAAGTAGGCTTTGAGGGATCTCCCCAACTCTCGGCATTAAAGTGCAGACAAAGTGCGAGCTCTGGCTTGAGTTTTTGATTAATGAGTTTACTGCGTGCTCTGATCTCGCTAATTCGGTAGAAAAACATCTGGCTTCGCCAGTCTGTGGAATAGATTCGTTTGGGATCAAAGCGGCTTCTAAACGTTTTTAGTGGATTGCTAATACCCCAACTAATAAGTTGCTGGCGAGCTTCGTTAACAAAATCAGCAGGCCTTTTAGAGGTCACAGGCTCGGTGCTTTGTCGCGTTAGTAAAACTGTTGCCCCCAATTGCTCAAGTTGTTCTTTGATTAATAGAGCAACTCTAAGGGTCATATCACCTTCTGTTACGGGAGTGTCTTTTCCTATTTGGAACCACCGCTCTTCCATTTTGGCCCAAGAGCCACCTAGATGCCCAGGGTCTATGGCTATGCGTCTCCCATTTAAGGGCAGCGGTTCAAGAGATGTTTGGATAGATGGTGCTGCCGTTTGCTTAGAGCTTTGAAGCCAGTACAATGCAGAGGAATTTAATGCGTTAGTTTTTGCCTGAGTGGCATAGTGTAGCTTGTAAGCATTATCCCACGATTTATCACCAGTAAGGATAAGCGCATGAGTTTCAAAGATACGTATGCTTTGGCTCCAAGCATTATGAGGAGCGTAGACCTCGTTTAAGAGCTTAAGAAATTTGCTTTTACTTATGCTGTATTGGAAAGGGTCCAGTCGTGACCAATCCGGTTTATCAGCTAATGGGCTGATTTTTGCTTGAAGCTTTAAGTTCTGAAAAATGGAAAGGATAAAGGAATAGAGAATTAATTTGATGATTATTTGATGTACTTTTTTATGGGATATCATAAGCTTAGTTGCATGGCGAACATGTGATATTTTTACAAATCAGTGAATTAAAACTAAAGTAATTCAATCTTAAGGCGAATCCTTTTCAGCATGAATGGAACGATACGAAACCTAGCGATAAAATTAAAGCAAGATTATGTCACAGGCGTTGACAATGGAGCGGATACGCAACCAATTTATTTTAAACAGGGTGAAGTGGTTGAATGTCTGATTTATGATCGCAGCGTTCTGCACACAAACATATTAACAGAATCGGGCTGGATTTATCAATTGCCTCATAGTGTCTATGAAGAACTGCGGGAAAATATCACAGAGAAAGAAACGAATGCTATCGATTACTTTCCAGAATTTGGCGTATACGTAAACTCTCGATAGATGATCTTATTTTAATAAATTTTTGAGAGCCAAGGATGAATCGCTCTAGATAGATTGGTGGAGCCATGGGGATTCGAACCCCAGACCCCCACAATGCCATTGTGGTGCTCTACCAACTGAGCTATGACCCCGGTTACGCTTACGATAACCTACAAGCCTGGAGCATGCTAAAAAGACGCTCGCTTATCAACTCTTTAATAATCGATACGTATAAGAGTTTGTCTTAGACAGAATCTTGCTTTTATGTGACATTCAACGCTTGCGCGTTGTAGGTGTCTGCGTATGATAGATTTAGATGAGTAGGTTGATTGCTTTATTGCTAGCTTCTTTCAGTGTTGGCTTAATGTCTTGCGATCCGCCCCAAGCAGGGGTGAGTTCAGAGGATGATCGAAATCCTTATTTTCGGCAAGCCGGCGCTTTTCTGGAAAATGACCTGCATCATGCAGCAATTAAAGAATATAAAAAAGCCTTGGATAAAGCTGGCGATAAAGTTGCGAGAGCGCATGTTGAGATAGGGCTCATCTATGCTGATAAATTAGGAGACTCTATAAGTGCCATTTACCACTTTCAACAGTTTCTTGATGTTCGACCGGAGGCACCTGAAGTAGATAGAGTGAAGAATTACATAGAAAAAGCAAAGATAGATCTGGTCTTAGGATTGCCAAGGCCACCGTCTGCTGATGAGGAAGTTATCTTATTAAGGGAAGAGAATAAGAGGTTACGTGCAGAACTAAAGAAGAGAGGTTGGCAATCAAAATTTGAGACCCAAGCTCTGGTTGCGAATGTCTCGTCCGATACCACTCAAGTAGCTGCCAATACTTTAGATGAAGCCACTACAGGTCAAAACATAGCAAGCGGTGAAACTGAACTGGGCTCCTCTGCATCACAAGTGTATATTATTAAAGCAGGAGATAGCTTGTGGAAGATTGCCGGAGAATTTTATCCTGAAGATATTCCTGCGGGGGTGGAAAAAATCAAGGATGCAAACACTACTGCCACTTCTAATGTAAGAAACTTAAAAGTTGGACAAGAACTCCTAATACCTTAATAGACGCACATGGCATCATCAAAATCTACTCGTCAAGAAACAGATCTGCTTACCAGAGAAGACTCGAATAGTTCATTAGCTGATTTAGATCATGAGCTTAGAGCTCAACAAGAGCGCCTACTGGAGTTGCAAAAACAACAAGAAGAAGTTGAACGCCGCAAACAAAGATTAGAGTCTTTAAATCAGCAACGTATGAAAGTAGCTAGTGGTCAGAAGCATTTACGTGAAAAATTTTCAGATGCGCTGGCACTTCTCGAGCGCTCGGAATTTGATCTTCAGAGACAAGCAGAATACATTGAGTCTACACAAAAAGAGTTTGCAGAACACCTAGAGCGAATAGAGGGCATTGATCCCTCAGCTTGGGATCCAGAAGAAATTGACGAGGAGTTAACCAAATCACTGCGTATTATCGACGTCGCAAACGCTGATTATGAAAAATTTCATCCAAAATTAGATGTTCTTTCTAAAAAGGAGCTTGGGGAAACTACTTCCAACAGTGTAGTAAATGGAATGGGGAGCCAAGAGTATGATGCTTCTGGTGATATGCTATTTGCTGATGATTTGCCCTTTGTAGAGCTTGTGCGGCGGGGTTTTGGTCTAAGTTTTCCACTTATTGTTGTTCTTACTTTGATTTCTTTGGTTTATTTCTTTAAACCTTAACGAGTGTTTTCTTTTCTATTCAATAAGCGGCCTGATCCAATAAACGATGAGATCAAAAAGCTCAAGCAGGCTAGTCGTCGCCTTGAGCGTGAGGCTGCTGAATTGCAATCGCAAATAGGGATGGGAAATAGTGGTGTCACAGACAACGAACAATCACCAAGGGTAGTGCTTCTACCAAACAGTGAAGCTTCAAATTTGCGCAATAAATCTAACCCATCTCGCTTAAAAGTTCAGGGCAGAAAGTTGCGAAACCGCTTTTTAATCCTCTGTGCCGTGGTCATTATATTGCTTCTACTCATTTTAAAAGCAGTTTTATAAAAGCTTGCTGCCTAATAGTTTTTTATTGTGAGGGTGTATATTTGAAGGTAGTGTCCTATTTGCCTTTTTTGAGGAGCGATGCCTGAGTGGTCGAAAGGAACGGTTTGCTAAACCGTCGTACCCCAAAAGGGTACCGCGGGTTCGAATCCCGCTCGCTCCGAACCCTCCGTCAGGAGAGTGAGTAGCGAGTTTTAACATAAGTACGGAACGCTAGGCCTGATAGAGTTAGGTATACGGGTCTCAATCCTGTTTGCTCCGAATCCTCTGATAGAAACTCGGTTTATTTTATTAATAGACGGCTAGTGGTGATATTCGGATAGATTCTAGAGTGGAATAGGCTATAGGCCGACTGGGACTCGAACCCAGAACCAATGCCTTAAAAGGGCACTGCTCTACCATTGAGCTATCGACCCGCTGAAAATGGTAGAAAACACTAACCCATCTCAATAACCTGTCAACGATTTATAAGATCAAGTGGATAAAATGAACTAGTAGAGCGAGGCTCTATAGACTGCTCGGTCATCGACTTGAGTCAATTGTGGGCAGCGGTTAACAATTTCCTGCAAAAAGCCCGCAGAATCCTCAGGCGCAATTAAGATGTATGCCTGGTTTGTATAAACGGTATAATTGATTCTGAGACGCTTGATTGACCAAGCAGGAGCGCTTTCTATATTTAGGATAGGAAATACTTCCCGAAGTGTTCCTAGAGAAATATTCCATTTTAAGAATAAACCAGCACGAACTTCCAAATGTTGTTCCGTAATAGCATAGGTTGTTGGATATCCTAACAGAGCAAGAAGTCCTCCAATAATTAAAACACTTGCTAAGATGGCGAGGCCGATTGCTTGTTGCCCCTGAGAAAATTGAAGGATGCTTGCAATCGACCCAGAAGCAGTAAGGCTTACGAAACACAATGTGAGCCACCAGTCTACTTTGGGCTGATACCTTGATACATTCTTGCTGTCATCTGTCTCACAGGTTTCTGCTTTGAACATCAGTGCTTCTTTTATCCCGGGTATTCGTTTACTGCGTTGCATATTGCTTTCCTTATAGGTTATCGACCGCAGGAGCCAGATTGTAACTAAATTTGCTATTTAGGCTCTTGAAATAAACCTTGCTACATCTAATGCTTTAAGATGACACTCATAAGGTGTCTATTTGGTTCCGGTCTATTTTTCTTAAGGCTTTGTTATTCAGCCTCTTGTGCTTTCTGAGTCGGCTGAAATACTTCTCTAAAAGCTTTTATGATAATCTAATTTTTTTTCTTGATGCCGATTGCTATACCCGCATGTATAGAGTAAAGGAGCTTCTGGCCCAGCCCTTTTTTAAAAAAATATCTATTTCGTTTCATAAGTTTGAAAATTACCCCACAGGAATCGAATCACACGCCACAGCCCCCCTCGATTGGCTTATATGCCTGCTTTCCTTGATACTCAGCGCCTTCCCTGAAAACATGGATTTGGCTGGATTACTGATAGGCCCTATATTGGCAGGTTTGGTGGGTTTTACTCTGTTCAGCTTGAGCAAAGAACTAAAATTAGGAGAGGCTCGCTGGCTTCTTCTTGGAACTTATCTTCTAAGCCCGCCTCTTATATGGTCTTGTTCAATAGGTCGTCCTGATCATCAGTGTCTCATCGCTTCGCTTATTACTTTAGCAATCCTATTCGAATCTATTCGTTGGCAAAAGCCTACTTACCATCCATTTGCAGGATCTTGCTGGGGCCTAGCTTTGTGGACTTCTCTTTGGGAGCCACTCATTCTATTTTCATGTGTTCTGCTACTTAACCTGATTAAAAGGAAGCATGAACATAGAGCATATCTGATGGGTCTGGGCGTGATGCTAGTAAGTTTTTTGGCTGTCGATGGCCTGCCTTCGCTAGCTATGTCTGCAGAAGATCGCAAGCTAATTATGAATTGGCTCGCTACTATTGGAGAAATTGAACATCTCCACTGGCTGCAACTTCTTCAGATAGGTCTGCCAATCTTCGCTCTGCCCTATTTATTCTACAAAAAGCCATCATATCTGAAGCATTCTACCCCTTTTTACCTCATCCTAACTTTATTTGTATGGACCATTTTCTTGAGCTTTTTTCAGAAGCGCTGGCTTCCTTATATGTGTGTGATGGGGCTCTTTCTGACTCCATTACTGTTTTATCAGTATAAAAAGAAAAAGACTTTTATCATGCTTTATATATTACAATTTCTGCCCCTAATTATTTGGAATATCTGGGAATATAAAATGGTTAAGCAACCGACTGAACTAGCAGAACTAAGAGAGCTTGCTACGGAAGCAAAACCAAATGAAGCCCTTCTTGGTCCTTGGTGGCACTCTCCGGCTTTTCTTTATTATGCGCGGACACCTATTGTTGCAAGCTCCTCACATCAGAGCCTTGCAGGCACCTTAGACTCGGCCCAATTTTTTACTACGCAAAGTTTTGTGGAAGCCAAAAAAATTCTTGAGAAAAGGCAAGTCAGATGGGTTTTGATATCCACCCCAAGTAACCTATACATGAATTCTTTCCAAATCCTTTATGGGCATAGACCCTACCATCGTGATATTCCCAAGAATCCCGAAACCGACCTGGTTCTGCTTAGACTTTGGTATAGCAAGGCAGTCCCAAAGTGGCTGAATTTAAGAGGTGTGACGGATCATTACCGACTCTATGAAGTTGTTCAGGACTAGGGCGGGAACGGAGATAGGCTTGCAGACATCTAATAGATTGCTAGCTTCTAGCAATGCGTATTTTAGTAACTGGTGGAGCAGGCTTTATTGGTTCCCATGTGCTTTTGGCACTAAATAACCAAGGTCACACCACTTCGCTAATAGATGATTTTAACGATTTTTACGCCCCGTCTCTTAAAAGATGGAATGCTCAAAATTGTGGATCCATTTTATTTGAAGGGGATATTCGTGTTAAAGAAGACGTAGAGAGATGCTTCGACTTGCATCAGCCCGAGGCAGTTATTCACCTGGCAGCGCGTGCAGGTGTTCGCCCATCTCTAACCCAAACTCAGTTATACGTAGATACCAATGTTACCGGTACCCTCAATATTCTCGAGGCGATGCGCTCTCGTCATATCAAGAGGCTGGTTTTTGCCTCATCAAGCTCAGTCTATGGGTGTAATAAAAAAGTTCCATTTTCAGAATCAGACCCCATTCTTAAAACAATCTCTCCTTATGCGGCCACCAAAGTAGCGGGGGAACATCTTTGCTCTGTTTACTCCCATCTATACGGTATGTCTGTTGTTGCCCTGCGCTTCTTTACTGTTTATGGCCCCCGCCAAAGGCCTGACTTAGCTATACATAAATTTACTCGTCTGATAAACGAAGGTCGTGAGATTTCTCAATTTGGCGATGGTACAACCCGGCGTGACTACACATTTATTGACGATATTGTGCAAGGCGTTCTGCAATCTCTTAGCTACACCAAGGACCATTCTGGTCTCGAAGTCTTTAATCTAGGTGAGAGCAGAACGGTCGAGTTGCGAGAGCTCATTTCTCTGATTGAGGATTCATTAGAAATTAAGGCGAAGATCAGAAAATTGCCTATGCAGCCCGGAGATGTGCCCTTGACCTATGCGGATATTACAAAGTCTAAAGAACTACTGGGATATAATCCCCAAACACCTATTGAACAGGGTATCCAAGCATTTGTTTCTTGGTTTCATGAGGAAACGAAAGTCATTTCAAACTAATCTCACTTGCCCCTCGTGAAAACTAAACCTCTTAGCCCAACAGCTAAACTCCTAGGAGATCTCATCAAGATCCCGAGCGTCAACCCGCAAGGTTCACCTGGCACCTCTCAAACAGGAGAGCAAGAAATTGCAACCTACATAGCCGACTTTCTCAAAAAAGTAGGTGGTGATGTTTCATTAAAAACAATCGAACTAGGTCGGCCTAATCTTATCGCTGTCTTCTCAACATCTAATAAGCGTCCTAAAAGAAGAGTACTCTTTGCCCCTCACCTAGACACCGTATCTGTCTCGAATATGACTGTCGATCCATTTGATCCTCTAATTAAAGGCGGAAAGTTATATGGAAGGGGAAGTTCAGACACAAAGGGCCCTATGGCAGCCATGCTAATTGCCCTAAAAGATTTTTTTCAAAGACCCAGACAAAATTATAACACAGAATTCACTTTTGCCGGACTCATGGGAGAGGAGGCGGGAAACTTAGGAGCCATAGCTCATGCTAAGACTTGTCCAAAATATGATCTTGCTATTGTCGGTGAACCTACCGATTTACGCATTGTTCATGCCCATAAAGGAACACTATGGCTCCGGATTATTACAAAAGGTAGAGCCTGCCATGCTTCAATGCCCCAAGAGGGGGAAAACGCCATAGATATGATGTCAGAGGTACTTCGCTATTTAAAAGAGGACCTGTCTAATATCTTGGAGTCTAAAACAGATCGTTACCTGAGGACTTCAACCCTAAACATTAGCACTATTTCTGGCGGCTCTAAGATTAATATTGTGCCAGATTGTTGCACTCTAGAAGTTGACTTTAGACTTGTTCCAGCTTTTTCTCATAGAGCCTTTATCTCTACTTTAAGGCAAGCACTAAAAGCTATTGATAAGACTATCAAAATTGAAATCATCGGCGATTGTCCAGGCTTATACCTTGACCCTCAACATCCTATGATTTCCCTTATACTACCTGCGACTAAAGGCATTTCAGTAGCACCGTGGTTTTGTGATGCTTCGATCTATGCCCAGAAAAAAATACCAGCAGTCGCATTAGGACCTGGATCCATCAAGCAGGCTCATACCAGTAATGAACATATTCGTCTATCCGCATTAGAAGCAGGCACCCGCTGCTACAGCAAGATTCTAAACCTACTAGCGTAATATAATAGAAGGACTTCTCCTTACTTAATTAGGCGGAGTGCGAAAGGATACCTGTAGCTATGACCTTCATTAGCCTTAATTGCTCCAATAATAGTAAAAATAATACTAATCAATCCCACTATGGGTAGTAACAGAAAGCCAATAGCCACAACCGTTAAAATGGCGGATATAACAAGAGCTATAGATATGGTAATTTGGAAATTCAATACTTCTTTACCTTGGTCCTCAACGAATGGCATTTCTTGTTTTTTTAATAGCCAAACCACTAAAGGACCGATTAAGTTCCCGAAAGGTATTATTAGGCCAGCTAAGGTCGCTAAATGGCAAGCCATTCCCCATGTTTTTTCGTTCTTATTGACTAATTGACCTTCTTCTACCTGACTCTCTGACATCATTTTGTCCTTTCTTTTGATATAGTTGTTCGCTTGCTTGCTCTTAAATCTGTTCAGCGTAATGGACACCTAAAGATCTTCTCGAGATCCAAGCCCTATGAAACACAAATCCTCAATCGAGTATCACCTTTTGAGGTATCTTCGTCGACTCTTTTTTGCTTGTGGCGAAGGATAAAAATCCGAAGCATTCAAGATTCTATTTTACGAACTTATCCATTACATTATGTTTAGTCTCGAATTGAATTTCATATGCATCTCTTATTGTCTACAGACTTTGATGGTACGCTCGTTACTCACCCTGAAAAAAATCCGTTTGCACCAGATTTTATTAAGCAGCTTACTAGGCTACGCGAGAGTCATAAGGTAACCTGGGTTATTAATACCGGAAGAAGCTGGCATATACTAGAGCATAGTCTAGGCAGGATTCCTCCTGCCATACCCCCAGACTGGGTGGTCGTATTGGAGAGAGAAGCCTACGAAATAAAGGGCAAGGAGAGTATCCCACTCAACCCATGGAATCAAAACTGTAGGAGGATACACAGCCAGTTGTTCGAAGAATCAAATTCCACGTTCAACGCTATTAGGAAAGCATGCGCACACTTCTCAAATATACAATTAGTAGAAGATGAAGGCTGCCCCCTTGGTATTATTGCTGCAGATGATCAGCAAGCAAATGAGGTTGATGCCATTGTCAAAGAACATATTAAGCATCTTGAGAATCTATCGATTATGCGAAATACTATATATTTCCGCTTCTGTCACATTGAATACCATAAAGGCAGTGCTTTAAACGCTATTGCTAAAAAGTTGGATATTCCTGTAAGTCAACGTTTTGTTGTGGGAGATCAACTTAACGATCTTCAAATGCTGGATCGTAAAGTAGCAAAGCATATTGCTTGTCCTTCTAATGCTTCAGATGCCGTGAAAAATAGAGTTTTAGAACAAGGAGGATATATCGCAAATCAGCCTGACCAACGAGGCATAGCAGAAGCCTTACAAAAATTCTTCTGAGCTAGAGTAGTTCTCGGATATACTTCTGCTTTGCCAATCTCCAAAATACAACAAAGAAGGCCGTAAGTGGGATTGCCAACAACATGCCTGCTAGCCCATTTAAAGCGGTTCCCCAAAAGAATATAGCTACAATGATTGCTAAAGGGTGTAGTCCTGTCTTCTCTCCCATAATTCTGGGTGTGATAAGTAGCCCATCCAAAACTTGGACAATCACAAATACTCCTATGACTAACCCCAAGGTGAGTACTCCGCCGTCCTGTTGAAAAAACGCCGTAGGCAAGGCAATGGCAAGTCCAACCATATTTCCTAAATAAGGAATTAAGTTTAGCAGTCCCAAAGCAAACCCAATGACAAAACCGTATTGCAAACCTACGATGCTAAAACCTATGGCAAACAGAATTCCTTGAGCCAGTGCAACTAAGAACTGACCTCTAAAAAATGCAACCATGATATCAACAAACTCTTTACAAAGATAAATCACGTCATCCCTAGTCTCCTTTTTCAGGAAAGGTAGCCCGTGCTCCATTTTTCTAATTTCAAACTTAGGGGTCATTAGAAAAAAAGCTAAGTAGACTGGCATAATTAACCATCCCAAAAAACCTGTTGCCCAGTGAGAGACTCCAACACCAGCTTGTATCATTTTACTAACAACGGCTTGGAATCCATTAAAGAAAGCTTCTCCATTTTGCTGAAGCGCTTCAGTCAATTTTTGGTCAAGCTGATACTCCTTCCAAATGTTTTGCACACTTGGAAGGTGATTATAAACCACAGCAAGAATCTGTTCGTACCACAGAGGAATCTTAGGAATCAACTCTGTCATTTGACCCACTAAAACAAATCCAAAAATGAACAGAAATAGTGTTAATGGTAACAGACAAGAGACAAAGACAGCAGTTAAAGCCAAAAATTTAGGGATACGTAATTTAGCGCAGAGCCAATCATAAAATGGCTTCAACAGCAAAGCTAGAGCTGCTGCGACTGCTAAGGGCAAAATAACATTCGAGAAAAAGGCTACAAACTTAGCAACTAACCAAAAAACCACTACTAAAAAACACAAAATGGCAGCAGTTGCCAGAGTTGTTAAGCCAGCGGCTATTGTTTTTGCCTGAAGCTCAGTAAAGCTTAACTTTGCTCCTTTACTCGAAAACTCCTCTTTCATCACGCACAAAGATATAAAAACTTTTTTAATGATTACAAAACAAGTTTTTTTCGACAAGCATTAGAATTAGCTTCTCGTATCTCAATTTAGACCCTTATTATTATATATCTAATCTCTGTGTCTAGTTATTCAAAAAGAGACTATAAGCATTTAAATGCTGCCTGCGGCTATGCACAACTGGGTCTATATCAGGATGCTAAAGTTGAGTTGGATCAATTGAGTGATGATTGCACTGATGAAGAAGATATCATGTCACTTAGTTTATGGGTGCACCAAGAACTAAACGAATGGGAAACATCCCTCAAACTGGCTGAAGCTTTATCTCAAAGAAATCCAGATGAACCCAATTGGTTTATTGCTTGGGCGTATTCGGCCAGACGATTCCTTTCAATATATAAAGCTGAAGAAATATTAGAGCGTGCCATGGAGCAGCATCCCAAGCATGCCATGATTCAATTTAATTTAGGTTGCTATGCCTCTATTCTTGGTAATCAAAAAAAGGCATCTAAGCTCATTAAAGACGCTATCAAGCTTGATGCCTCTTATGAAAAACTAGCGAGGGAAGACCCTGATCTTGAGGGCCTGCGTAAAAGTGATGAGTTTCTCAATGGCTCATAGTTGATATGAGCTAATTATCGTACTCCGTTCTCTACGGAGAGCTTTGCTTTTTGTTCTATCTCTATACTTTGCAAACGATTCTTGCAATCTAACAATCTGTATTCGACTACTTCAGGATAAAAGTCAGATTCATTTTTCTTAAGCCTCTCTAACCCGATAATGGCAAGTTTGTAATTTTCAATGGCTTTTTCGAGATTACCTTGAAGATGAGCAATTTCTGCATCTTGTACCATAGAAAAATAGCGTTTATATTCTAGTCTCCTAGGATCAGGCTCATAAAATATTGAACTGGAGGGATTTTCTTGAGCAGACCTTTTCAGGGCCTCTGCTTTTGCAACTTTTTCAAGATCTGCTTCGGGTTTGTCTTCAGATGAAAAAGGTACAAAATCTAGCTTTTCTTCCTCAGCCGAGGCAGTATTTGGTGGTGTAGGCTGCTTGGCAACTTCCGCGAAGGCATTTTCATTTGCAGATAATGGTTCAGCATTCTCGCTAGCAGGTCTTTTGATAGTCGTTTCTTTCATAATAATCCTAGGCGCTTCCGGGATGTTTAATTCCTCGTCACTTATTTCTATCATTTGCTCATCTAGGATAGGTTCAGCAGTTTCCATAATGGGTTTAATAATCTCTCCACCCCTTACCTCTTCCTTTGCAGCGTCCATCTCCTGCTCTCTGCGTCGCACTTCCTGACTAAGACGTATTTTCTCTTCCGCTTGGCCTATTTCTTCTTCGGCGATGCGAATTTCCTCTCCGGTTGGATTAACTTCTTGGTTGGGCTCAATTGAAATTTCTGTAGCAGTTGGCTCATCGAGAATACCACTATTGGGGATTGGCTGATCCATGTCAAAAGCAGCTTGACTAGAGGCATTGGGAAATGCGGCAACAGGAATGCTTGCACCATCAAGGTTACTAGTTTGTGCTCGCTTCTTGCTTTCATTCTGAACAACTTGCCTAGCAAGCATGATTTGCTCTTTTTCGGCTTTTGCTCGCCTACGAGCTTCGTTACGCGCAATCATCTCAGCGTCAACCTTGTCGCGTATGGCATCATTTTCGCTGTTTTGCTCAACATCTAAATCGTTAATTGTAGGAATGCGAGGGGGGACAGATACTTCTGTTTCCTCGGCAACCGTTATTTCTTCAATAGGAGCTGCTTGCTCTAAAGAGGCTAAGGATTCTGCATCTGCCTGAACCTGCTCTTGCTCTAAGACTGTGGTAGCAAGCACCTCTTGCTCATCTTCATAGCTAACCGGAGCGTCAAGTCCTCCCAAAATTTCAGACTCGCCTTTTAATATCTTTTCCTCTCTAGCCTTGCGTTCAGCTAACTGCTGTTCTATAGCCAAGAGCTCATTTCTTTGCTCTTGGGTCATAGCAGAAAATGACAAATGATGGGCTACTGGGTAAAACCAATTTCCTCTCTTCACCATAAAAGCGGGCGTAGACTTTCCTTGTTTTGGAACGGGAGGTGGATTTAAACCGGTTGAAGCCATAGTGGGCTTCACATATCGGATTCTGATTACAGAACCTGGAGCTGTCCCAGATTTTGAGCGATCTACTTCAACAACTCTTGCTTCTAGTTCTACTTCCTGATTAGCGGCAGGCCCCCATAGAAAGCCTTTATTTTTTTTACGCACACTCAGTACCTCGATAATCATCTTTTCGGGAGCTTTGAGCTGCTCATCTCTTGCTAGTTCTTCGCTATAGTCTTGGCCATAGAGAGTGGAGTAAAAGAAGCTTAGCACTATTAAATATATGCCTATCAGGCGTTTAGATATATTCAAATTTCTCTGCACAATCTTGTTTATAATGATGCGCAACCCCAGTATGGGTTGCGAGTTAAATCTCTTGATATAAAAAAATGACAAAACTTCAACCATATTAACCAAATTTGGGATAAGGAAATATCCAACAGCGCTTATTAATTTCTATATAGAGCTAAAAATAGATGTGAATAGCGCAATCGAAGTAAGAAATGGCGATATATGTTTATAAATTGCGTATTATGTAGACCATTCTTGTGCGGGTTAAGCATACTTTATTCCCCTGTTTCTTATACCCAGCTCGGGTTGTGAAGATAATATTTGTTAATATATTTAAACAACCATTGATGTTTCTCTCAAAATCGTTATGATATCTAGAATAAATTGTAGTTGGAGAGCGGTTAAAATTTAATTCCCACATGCCCTATGACAAGCGATGTATCAGACGAGTTGCAAAAACTCGGCCAGCGCCGTAAGACTGGCTGTTTACAAATAATTGCGAAGCACTCTCAAGATGGCACTGTCATTAATGTATTCCTTAAGAGCGGTCTTATTGTTTATTGCGAGAGTCGAGCGATGTTCAAGACATCGGTAGGGCTGCAGAACTTAGCTTTTTGCCTAAAGTGGCCAAATCCCGAGTTAAAATGGATTAATGAACGACCAACCCCTAAGATAGCCTATCAACATGAAACACAAAGTATACTGTTTCGCATCGCTAGTATCCTTGCTAACCCAAGAGGACAAGAACAAAAGATTGGCCAACTGCTCAATTCCGACCAACGCAATGAAGACGCATACTATGATAATCCTAGAGCCTATGGATTTAGTTTACACGTTTTAGACACGGAATTTTCGGGTATGCAATTTTTTGTGCTGGATGATAAAAGTATCATAGGACGAAAAAACTCCTCTGATTTTGTTATTCCACATCCGACTCTATCCAGTGAGCATTGTGAACTTCATAAAGAGCCATCTGGTTATATGGTCATTCAGGATCTCGGCTCGACAAATGGCACAATGGTCAATGATGTTCTTGTTCAAAGTAGTAAGCTGTTTGATGGAGACCGTATTACAACGGGAGATATTTCTATGATGTTTTGTGTGCGTACCAAATTTGATATTATGCACCAAATAGATGAGCAGCAAAATAATTTTGCAAAAGCTCAAGTGAATACCGGCGGTATTCGTTCAGTTAATCAAAGTGTTAAGGATGTTGCCAAAAAATCAGTGGTTGATGAGACAACTCAACACAGCCCTATTATCACCATTAAGCAGCCCCAGCCTTCTACTTCAAAAGTTTTTTTAGATGAAATCACCAAGCGTGTTAAATTCTGGAAAAAAAAGAGATAACCTAATTCAATTAGGTCAAATGGTATAAGACAGTTGATTGTTTTCGGGGTCCAGTCAGAGCCATAGAATAAGGGTGGGCTGTGCCATGACTTCCTAAAGCACCTTGAAACTTTTCAGTGCATAACATTGGACATCCAGCTTGCATCGCTCTTTCAGATACCTCTTTTACTATCTCACAAGTCTCGCCTGACATAGTTTGATGGTTGATTTCTTTAGAGCCGATTGTTTTGAGCGTAACCTCTCCGTAGTGCATGGCTGCGCTCGCCCTTACAAAGGGCCTTGAGGCATCTACCATGTCCATGGTGTCCTTTGCTAAGGTATCCGTATCTTTCAAGCAACTCTTCACACATTCGAATACAACTTGAGAAAAGGCTCCTGGAGTTTCACTTTCCATTTTCCAATAGGAAGTATGCGAACCTTTTGCTAGCTGGTCAAACACTCCCCCATAGTGCTCAACTTGTGCTTCTTGCCTTTGCAGCCACTGCCCTAACATCCAACTTAAGGCCAACTCTTTGTCTTTAAAAAAGTCTTCGTACCCGGGCAGAAGCCTAATGCATATAGCCACAACATGCTGGTTCGATGATTTGACTTCTATTTTTTTTGTAAAACTTGGCTGGTTAGCTTTATCTAGATCAAGCTCATTACCGTTAAAACTAAAATCTTGATCTCCAATCGTGATTGTATCCCCATCTTTTAGGGGAGTAGGGGTGGTGACTATAGATCCGTTTAGAAAAGTCCCATTTTTGCTTCCCCAATCTACTAACTCATACATACCACGATTATTAAGCCTTAGCATCGCATGAATACGTGAAGCACGGCTCGTGGACACGCGCACACTTGCAAGCTCGCTTCTTCCTAGTGTGATCACTGGAAGATCAAAGCCCCATTTTTCTTCCCCGCTTATGAGTTTTCCTATAATAGGTTCTACCATAAATTCAGGCTTAATCTATGTTGTATTTTTCTAAATGAACATCCTCTGCATTAACAATGATTTGAATGCCTCCTGTCTCAGAAAGCCGCCAAACGGTAATCTTTTTATTCTCGCAAGTCTGCCAAAAATCCAAACTCAAAGAACGATCTGAAGAAAATCCTAATGAATGTCTGACTAAGTGTTTTGGTTGAATAGCTTCAAGCCACTCGTAAGATAAATTAGTCAAGCGTGTGTGTTCCCCTTGGATCAAAACATCCGCTCTCAAGTTTTCTTTCCTTTCTAAAATATGGTTCTCCACCTCCACAGAAATATTAGATGCCATGATAATTACCTTATCGATAAATACCAGACGCAATACACAACCTTGGTCATCTGGACTTCTTTTTACAGAGCTATTGTCGGGCCATAACCATTGAACATGGCTCGTTTCTTTAAGGCTTATCATATCGCCATATCGAGCAAATCTTTTAGGATATTCCATCATTTCAGCAGTATTGACCCATTTTTTATAACTAGAGGAAGTATTTGAGCAACCTCCATCAATGAGTGTTCTAAACCCTTGAGGACTAACAAACACCTCTAAAGCATCACAATAGCGTTTCCCGGGCTGTACTAATATTAAATTTTCCCACTGATTTACTCCTAGTTTTTGGCTCAAAGGCTTGATTATCCAGTTCCAAGTCACCTGATCACCTGGCCCCAATAAATGATATTCATTGTCTATTTCTAGAATGATTGGAGCAGATTTTCTGCCATCACAAACCCATAGCCTAGCTTCGCAAGATGGAGGCTTTACTTCAAAGCCCATTCTCAAATAAGTGTGACTACCGGGTATGTCAGCTAATAAATTTGTGATTATGACAATCATTTTAAGCAAAAACCATGTCACTTGATTTAGTATCAGGCTAAACCCAGTCCATAGAAAGCTGGCCACTACTGACAAAGCACTGATCAAAACGACAAGACTCGCCAACGGCACAATGACCATGTTAGCTATTAGCCCTACCACTGAAAGCATATGAAAATGATACAAAACAAAAGGAATCGAGGCCAAAATTGCACATAGTGATGTTATAAATAAACTACAGAAAAACAGGGAAAGCCTTGTCAAAACTATTTGAAAAGGATGGACCAATCTTCTTGGCAACCAAGGATCTAACTCCCATAGAAAACTTAACTTCGCCATGGTTGGTGAACAAAAAAGAATAAGTGCTAATGTTACAAAAAAAGATAGTTGGAAACCTAAGTCGAAGAGTTGTTCAGGAGCAAAAGCCCAAATGAGCAAGGCAACGGTTGCCAGAATGTTTAGCAGATTGATGGGTCGGTAAATTCGCCATCCAATTAACACGGACCCCCACATCATGAATGCCCGCAAGGCACTGGATTCCATGCCAGTTGCTAAACAGAATATAAAAACTAATGGCAAGACAGTCCAAGCCCATCGCCAAGTAACAACTTGGCTAATATGTAAAACCAGAAGTAACATTCCAGCAATAACGGCTACGTTTTGCCCACTGACGGCAAATAGGTGAAGCGTACCTGTTATTCTGAAATTATCCTCAGTTTCTTCTGCTATGCCATCGGTGTATCCGAATAGCATACCTGCCATGAGTGCCGCAATTTCCGGGTCCTTTTCAACTCCAATTTGGAGGGTTTCTAGCATGTGCTCACGTAATCTGTAGCCGATCTCTAGCCAAGGTAGGCCTCTACCTTGAGCTAGCTTCTTTGAATTCTCCCTTTTAACCTCCAATATATGGGATATGCCTCTCGACTGAAGGTATTTCGCATAATCAAAAACGCCCCAATTGCTAACGGATTTTGGTTCACCCAAAAAACCAGTAACTTGCCAAATATCGCCATATTTCAGCCAAGACTCTTGTGTTTTTAGGTTGTAGGAACGAAGCAAAACCTTGCCTTCTGCTTTTTGCCATCCCTCTGTTGATTTGATTTCAACAACATCAGCTAGACATTCTAATCTCCCTTTACCTGTGGCAACGCCTTTAATCCTTGGGTCATTTGTCACCTGAACTTTCAGCACCATGGTCTCACCTTGTGGGTAGTTCATCACAAGAGAAAAATGATTTTTATTAACTATATGAAAGCTAACAACACCATAAAAATAAAAGGCGAGGACAGACAGAGCTATTATAGAGTAGGCCTTGCAGGAGCTCTTTTTTAGAAAGCAAAGAACGAGAGCCAGTAAGAAAAAAAAGAGGAAAGGTAGCAATGGAGCTGCAGGCCAATATTTCGCAGCTATGAGTCCTAGTACTGCACCTATAGCCACAGAAACCAGTGGAGCTTTCTTATTCTTTTGAATGCCTGAGTGTTCCTCGGCCACTTTATGGCTCTACTACATAATGATTAAGAGCCTTGAAATGGCCGAGTTTCAAATGGCTTTTAATTGCTCTAGTCATAAAAGATTTTGCGAGTCCTACAGATTCGGTCAGGCTATTCCCCTGTGCTAAATAGGCGGCTATAGCAGCTGAGTATGTGCATCCAGTTCCATTTGTCTTAACACCCCTAATCCGGTCAGTTCTATAGCTTTGGTGGGTTTTACTTGCGGCTAAAAAGTCTACAGCATCTTTAGCTAAATGCCCGCCCTTTACCAAAACACCAGCACCCCAACGCTTGCATAATAACTCAGCAGCTTGCTCCGCATCTAATTCATTAACAATTTTTTTAGCTAATAATAATTGAGCCTCATGGATATTTGGAGTAATAAGAGTAGCTATAGGAAATAACTCTTCTAAAAGTGTTTGAATTGAATTTTTCCTAAGCAACTTTGTTCCAGTTGTTGAAACCATAACGGGATCTACAACTATTTTAGGTCGCTTCAGAGAATCGATCTGCTTTAAAAATGAACAGACTTCTTTAATAATAGAGTTGGAGTAAAGCATGCCCGTTTTGACCACGCTAACTGGAAAGGCATCAAAGATCAGCTCCATCTGCTCTCGGACTTTTTTTGCTGGAAGCGAAGTAATGCTTCTTACCTCTGTAGGATTTTCCGCTACGATGCAAGTAACCGCAGTTGTACCATAACAATTTAAGTGACTAAAAGTCTTTAAGTCTGCCTGGATACCTGCTCCTCCACTGCAATCAGAACCAGCTACACTCATGACAACAGGCGTGCTACTCATGAGAAGCAGTTGAAGCTAAATTTACCGGGAGGTCAATAACTGAAATACGGAAAAGAAGATTAATGATTACCTGAGGGAGGGCGTAAATCAGGTCTCTCACCAGGTGTGGGGCGCCCGATCAACTTAGATCGCTGACTTTCTTCCTCCAATTCATCATCTTCTTCAAGTGCAGCTAAAAGCTGCTTTTTGAGAAGTGCCATCCAGCTAAATGATCCAATACATATAACCACCCCAATAGGTAGTAATGATAAGACAAGGTAAAAGGCCCAACCTAACATCTGAGCTTCACGGAAAGGGTCTTTAGGGTCAATCAGTATACTAAGCACGCTAACCCCTACGGGCACAATAACGAGTAGCAATCCAACCCCCATCCACATATTGGCTAGAGACTGCTTTCGAATAATATTATCTTTCATACGCATACTCTAACATCTTTAATGCAGTATAGGTCAGGCAATGTCAACGGGTAATGACTGTGTTTCGACTTAAATCTTATCCTCATTTTTAGGAAATATAATTCTTACTAATTCCTGGAATTGATTTAATAAAAGTTGTGACTGCTCGGAAGACTTTTGCATCTTGCTGACGTAATTGCGAAACTTCTCTGAGTCGCCTCCATATTTTTCAACTAAGGGTAAGTAGCCCATGATTGGGCTTAAACTATTACATAAATCATGTCCTATCTGGCGCAATTTCAATCCTTTTGAACGATTCAATAATAACTCAATGACTTCCCAATCACGTGGATGTGTGATTTTCATATTGATGATTCCACCATCTACTAGAGCAACAGGTTTACCTATGGCTTCCATCGCGGAGGCATCGTCTGTAATAGCTGTCGCCTCTTGGTGAACGCACTCATACGCTTCTAAGATGAGTTCGGTTCGAAAAATTTGGGGTGTTTGCACGGTCCAAATATTTGCTCGGTCTACAGTCTTAAGGATCATGCTTTCTTGAGAGCTGAGCTTCATCGTATCCGTTGCACTCTGCCCACAAATGGCTCCACCTACCTCTTTAGCTTTGGCTAAGAGTAGTTTCATTAGCTCTTCAGTTAATAGGGGTCTAGCGGCGTCGTGAACGGCAACGTAGTCAGTCTTGCCCTTTAAATGCCTTAAGCCTGCCCAAACGGAATCTTGCCTCTCTTTACCTCCCTCAATGATTTCAATAGGCTTGTCAATCTCTAGTCT
This sequence comes from Verrucomicrobiota bacterium, assembly GCA_039192515.1. Classification (NCBI taxonomy): domain Bacteria; kingdom Pseudomonadati; phylum Verrucomicrobiota; species Verrucomicrobiota bacterium. The sequence goes on from JBCCXA010000017.1 coordinate 36,689, forward strand.
TTCAGACATCTGATTGAGACTCTCTATAAGATCAGGCCTAGTCACAAGGATGATGGAACCAACAGCATCCATCTCCTTAAAAACTTCTAGGGAGTACTGGACTACGGGCTTACCTGCTATGGGTGTTAAAATTTTATCATAGCCTAAGCGGCGACTTCTGCCTGCTGCTAAAAGAATCGCTGCACAATCACTCATAAAATGTCTATACAAAATGCAGCTATTTTTTCTTCTGATCTTCCTCGGAGCGGTCTTTGTAAAATAGAACTCCACCGCGGCGCAAGTTTTCACCAAGGGCCTTAAATTCCTTAACCATGATCCTCACGTCATCCGCTACCTTTTTATCTTTTAAGACTGTATGTAAAACGCCGTTGCCTTCTTCGGCCTCTTCCATAATGCCGTTCAACTTCTCCATCGACCCCCTCGCATTGGCTACTAAGCCATGAATATCCTCGGACAACTGTTCAGTTAGAAGATCATTGTTAATTCGATCCATCGTTGCATCAATCTTGAGCATGACCGGGTCAATCTTTTTCGCCAACTCACTAGCCAACTCATTGATCTCCAAGTTTCTTTCACCCTCGACGGTATCTCCCGGTTGAACAAACTCACTACTACTGCCAGGAATCACATCTACATAACGGTCTCCCAATAACCCATAAGAACCGACTTTGAAAGTAGAGTTCTTTGGAAGCATCACATCCTTCTTGATTTGAAGAACCAATTGAGCAGATTTTCCTCCATCCACTATCTCGGGTTTTTCTGGGACGTCTCCTATCTTGGCACCGCGTAGCAGCACTTTGGAGTTTTTTAAAATGCCGCTAGCGTTATCGAATTTCGCATAGATCGTGTAGGTCGGTTCTACAAAACCTTTGAAACCACTAAAGACCACAACTAATACGCCTATTGAGATAAGACCCAGAAGCACAAAAGCGCCCACCTTCACTTCAACTAAACTATCTTTCACGTCACCTTCCTTTCATCACTGCTATTTTAAAAATCTCATCGCTTAATACACGGTCACATCTTCCTTATCTGACATTCCATTGACAAACTTATGAACAAGAGGATCTTTGCTCTTCTGAAACTCCTCTGGTGTTCCCTCACAGTAAATACGCCCTAAATGCAAATAGGCTATTTTGTGAGCGATCATGTAAGCGCTTACCATATCATGAGTGACCACGATGGACGCCATATTAAAATGCTCAGCCATTCTTAAAATTAATTTATTGATACTATCTGCTACCACAGGGTCCAGACCTGTAGTGGGTTCATCATAGAGCATCAACCTGGGCCGGGAAATAACTGCTCTGGCCAATGCGACTCGCTTTTTCATTCCTCCACTTAGTTCAGCAGGCATTTTCTTTTGCTGCCCCGGCAAATCCACTAACTCTAAAGCCTCCGCAATCTTCTTGTTCATTTCCTTTTTGGTGTCTTGACGCTCCTCCTTTAAAGGGAAGGCCAAATTGTCTTCCACTGATAAGGAATCGAATAGAGCTCCTGCCTGAAAGAGCATGCCGATATTTCGCCTGTAAGGATTTAAGTCCTCTTCACTCAACTCTGAAAAATTAGTCCCATCGAAATAAACGGCACCTTCATCGGGCTGCATTAGCCCTATGATATGGCGAAGCATCACACTCTTTCCTCCGCCGCTGCGCCCGATGATCACGAGCCGTTCTCCTTCATCCACCGTAAGTGAGACACCGTCCAGCACCTGTTGCTGTCCTAGACGTTTTTTAATATTTTTTACCCTGAGTAACATATCTCTTAACTGTCTAAGAAGAGGTTATTCAGCAAGAATGTGAAAAAGAAATTCGAAACCAATATCGCTAGAGATGCATTCACAACTGCTTCTGTCGTTGTTTTTCCCACGCCGGCCGTCCCCATTTCTGGATTCAGCCCCTTGTGACAACTAATAATTGAAATAATCACTCCAAATAATGTCCCTTTGGTCAGGCCGATCATGACATCACTAGCACCTGTGAACTTTATTGTATTCTCCAAGTAATAAGCTCCATCTACTCCCAAAATAGGTACCGCTACGAGATAACCGCAGCCTATCCCAGTAATCAAAGCCAATCCCGTTAAAATAGGAGCAGAAATGGTTAAAGCCAGAAATCTGGGAACAACTAAATACTCTATGGGGTAGACTCCCATAGAACGCAGAGCATCTACTTGCTCGGTAATTTTCATGGACGAGATTTCAGCGGCCATGGCGGCGCCCACACGACCAGCAATTAATAAACATGAGAGCACGGCTCCCAACTCCCGGCACATGGCCACAGAGACCACAGGCCCTACTGCTGACTCCATGCCTAGTCTGACAAATTGGAAATGCACCTGTGCGGCAAACACTGCCCCTGTGAAAGCTCCCGTAGTTAAAACGACAAATTGTGATCGAACTCCAACAAATAGCAGTTGTTCCATAAACAATTTCCACCGCAATTTATAACGCCACATGGACCGGAGTATATCCACCATCAGCAGACTCACCTGACCGGTTGCTGTAGAAGTTTGGATCACCCACTTGCCAGTGGCTCGAAGCGTATTAAGACATGAGGCGATAACCATTATCTCATATAGATCAGGAATTCTGATCTGACAAGATGTTCCCTGAGAATTGACTGGCATAGGCGGGCATAAGATCTTGGCAATTTTATCTTTTGACCTTCGTGGCCTTCCATCTATAACCGTTATTAATGTTACCTCGATTATTCAAGACTATAGTTAGTCTCACCTCCTTAGCCCTCCTCCTACCTCAGCTCCTCCTAGCCCAGGAAATTACCACAGAACCTGCTGCTGAGGCGGCCGAAGCAGATTCTCAATCTCTCATGGAACTCATCCTATCTGTCGAATGGGTCCTTTATCCATTAGCTATTCTCTCCTTGCTCATTTTAGGGCTTATCATTTTTAATTTTGTCTGGTTGCGAGAACAAAACATTGCGTCTCAGGAGTTTCTCAAAAAGGCCCAGGACGATTTCTCTGATACCAAGATGAGGGATTTGCTCGACCTTTGTGATGAATCGAACGAAGCATGTGCTAAATCTCTAAGCAAAGTTCTGCACTTTGCTAAAGACAACCCGTCTATTGACCTGGCTTCGCTTAATCAGATCGCAGAATCCGAAGGAAACCGACAAACCATGCGTATTAATCTTCCCAATGTTCTTCTCATGGATTTGGGAGTCATGGCACCTATGGTGGGGCTTCTTGGAACGGTTATTGGTATCCTCAGATCCTTTGGTGAGCTGGCATCAGATGATACGCCTATGCGCTCAGTGATGCTCGCCGGTGGCGTCTCTCAAGCGTTGGTGGCTACTGCTCTTGGATTAAGCATTGGTCTTCTGGCTATGTTCTTCTATGCCATATTTAGGACGCGGGTGAGCTACCTTATTGGATACTTTGAGACCACTCTTTCCGACCTCATGGTTCGCACTCGAATTATCCTTAAGGAAAATGCTAAATGAACCTTTCTAAGCACATCAAAGACGAGCCTATGCAACTGCAACTGGCTCCATTCATTGATGTGATTCTCTTTCTGCTTACCTTCTTCTTGCTTACTTGGAATATCTCCCGTTACGAGGCCGAGCTGAGTGTCAGCTTGCCCACCGCAACCGAATCCGAAACCTCGACACGCATGCCCGGAGAGATTTTGATTAATGTCAATAGAGCTGGGGATATCATCATCAACCGCAGAACACTGGCAGCAGAAGAGCTTCAAAGTATTCTCACCCAAGTTACCTCAGATTTTCCTGACCAAGCTGTCATCCTCAGGGCAGATGCTAAAACGGACTATCAAAATGTCATCAACGTCATTGACATCTGTAAGGCATCCAAGATCTGGAATATCGCTTTCACTACCACGAATCCGGAGGAAAAATAAAAGATGGAGCTTTGCCAGCTCCTTTAGAAAATTTCATAGAAATCTTACTTCATCGTGCATGTCAGATTAATGGGGCGTTTCGAGTCAATGATCAATTCTGACAAACTCTCTGTTTCTTGGGATCAAGATTTTGCGCAGCTCTTCAAGTCTCTACTGCATCATCCGGGTTAAGGCTGTGCATGAGGAGAATGAGTCTCTCACTCTTCAATTTCAAGCAACAGGAGAGTGCCAAAGCTAGTAATTTTATATCTCGAACATGACTATGCCAAGGGATGAAGATTGATAGAGGCACACCGTCTATGCTAGGATATTTAATGTTATTGTATGCTTAAGAACAACCGAATTAGTCTCAGATCATATGCATTTTTATATACACTGCTTCTCCTTCTGGGGGGAAGTAAAGGCCACGCTACAGCCGAGTCATCCTTTCGAGATTTACAGCTAACAGATAAGCAAAAGAAGGAGTTGATATCGCAAGTTAATTTTCAAGTAAGTATAGGCTTCTTGGAAGGATATCGAACAGATCTATTAGAGGGTTCAGTTGAAGCAAGATTGGAGGAACTTCATAAAAAGTTGACAGATGCATCTTCAAGGGAAGAGGTCATCAGCATTAGATGGCAGATCATTGAGGTCTTATCCGAAAAAGAGCAAGAGCATCAGCTTCAGTTACATCATGAGGCTCAAAAAATCTTAGAGTCCATTGATGGATTATCTGCTCAAAAGCTTGGTGCGGCGGATCTTCTTTTAGCTAAAGCAAAGGCGCTGGCAGTTTTAGGGCAACATGAGCAAGCCTTAGAATTCTACCATAAAGCGTTCCTCTTTAATCCTCAGAAAATGAAAGTCTACATAGATGTTCTAGGTCTTTTTCTAACTCTTAAGCCTCACGAACTTAAGACAGAATATTGGCAATACGTCTCTAGGCAATGGCTAGATGCTGGCGAGGCCTTTTTCGAGATACAAAAACAAAAGGGTGAAAACGCCCTGAATGCGGATTTCTATTCCAAGGCCTATCGTTTTGAAAACGTTCATGCGAGGTTGTCTGTATACCGTGCCAATGTCATAAAGAATCCCGAGGCTACCAATATATTGCTTAATACAGATTACTATGCGTCTGTAGGAATCGATCACTTGGAACAAGCCTGTAAACTTGCTCCTGATAATACGGCCTTTTACTACAAATTTCTTAGCAAGCAGCTCTTGATTCACTATATCCAGCTATCTAATAGTGACATGATACAGTATGCACTTGATGAGCTTCGTCAGTTGATAGGTTCTACTGAGGACGATGAAAAATCATCACCATGGAAGGTCCTGTCAAAAGAGGAGAGTATGCTTCAGCTTGCGGAGGTAATCGATGAAATATTAGAAGCAACTCCTGAGAAACATAAATATAATCGCGATTATTATTCTTTAATTAAGTTCCGTGACTTTTTTGTTCGTCCAGATGCCGATAAGCTGGTGCGAGTTTCATTAGATTTAGTCGACCAATTTCCTGAGGAAGTTAAATATCTTAACGATTATTTTTTAGCCTTGTTGATGCAATTTAGCTTGGAAAATAAAGAAACGAATTTTGTAGATAAGGCTGATAAACATAAACAATTCATCGCTCTCTCAGGAGATGAACTTTTCAGAGCATACCAAAAAAACTACCAATTAAATCCCACGGCTACCTGTGCCATAATGATTGCTAATTTGTTTTATAAAAGGGACAGGATCAGCGATGGGTTAACTTTGACGCGGGAATTTGTTGATGCACATCCTGAAGATTATCGTCTTCAGGGAGCTTTGGGTTGCTTCCTTATGAAGGCGGGTGAGTATCAAAAAGCAGTGGAACATTTTCAAAGAGCTGCATGTAAAGCGTCTGGGGATAGACAATCCAAAGCTTATGATTGGAAAAATCTTGCGTTGGCAAGACTTCTAGCCGGGCAAGTGAATGATGCCGCCCATGCTTATACGATAGCCAGGGGGCTATATAAGAACGATAGCGGGGAAACAGAGGACTTTTATGAGGGATTAGATAGTATCCTGGGAAATCCATTTAATTCAGAAAACTTGCCCGAATTTCCTTGGAATAATCTTGAAGAAGTACTCAGAGATCATAGTGAAGATCAAGCATTCAGCTCTAAAGTATTTTATACAGAGTTACAGCTAGATCCATCCAGGAAGACTGAAATTCATAAAAGCATGTTCCTATTAAAATCGGTCCATAATGAGATTTTGCGTTACCTCAAAATGCAGGAGGCACAAACGGTTGAAGAAAAAGTTGAATGCCTCAATAGTTTTTTAAATCATGGCTTAGGGCTGGGTTATGTTGCCTCTTTGGAACAAGGCAATGATAGTTTTCCTGGCTATACTTTAGCTCAAGGGAAAGGTAATTGTTTAAGCCTCAGTCTGCTCTACCTCATATTAGCAGAGCATTTGCAATTACCTCTGGAAATGGAAGCCATCCCCCGACATGCTTTTATTTCCCATGATTCCCAACGAAAGCAGAGGGTTATAGAAGCGACAGAGTTTTCTTTTTTAGAAAGAGATCATGACTCTTACAAAAGACTTTTTTCAGAAGAAACTAGCTACAAGCAATTTCTCCAGAATCAAGAAAATAGGCATGTGATTAGTAAGCAACAAGCCTTGGCTTACATGGTATCGAATTTTACTGCTGAGCTGCATTATCGCAATAAATCTGAGCAAGCCCTTAAGAAGCTCGACCTGCTGCATAAAGTTTTTCCCAAGGAGAAGCATTTTCTAAAGGGGAAGGTTTTGGTCAATCTCTGTAAGTGGAAACAGGCTGAGCCTGGAGATGGTAATGGTTCGAGTGCCCTCGATACTTTTTCAATCGATCAAAATGCTTCAAACCTCATTCAGGTGCTTCGCGAAGATGTTGATTCGGATAAAGTGCTGTCCTTATTGGATAAAATCATTCAATTAGATCCTGCAGACAGCTTTGCTTATAGTTGCAAAAGACAAGTCTATACCACCTATAAAAAAGATGATACTGAGGCCGTGGAGAATGCTATCTTAGCTACCAAGCTGGCGTGGAATGCTAGTCTTACAGAATTAATTGAACTTGCAGAATCCCTGGAAAAGCAAGAGAAGATTGATTTGGCTCTAAAATGCTACCAAAGTGCGGTTGAAATCAATCCGGACTCCATTCAGGCACAATCGGCTTGGGCAGCCGCCCTCTCCAAGTATCAAAGAGAGGATCAAGCTAGTAAGGCTCGAGTGGCGTTACAACATGTCATAGAAGCGCTTCCCGTAGATAAAAGATCTCTGATTAGCTTATTGGGTTATATTGAGGATGATTCGGAGATGAAAGAGCACGAGAGATTTTTGCTAGCTCTCTATACCCCGCGCCAAATAGGTGAGTTCTTCAAAGACGGGGAAATTCTGCCCAGAGACTGCGACAGAGCCATGAAATACTATCAAAAAGCGATCATGGAAGGGGATTCAGTAGCAGCTCATGACCTTGGGGAGTGGTATTTCGCCGGGTTTTGTGATAAGAAGCCTAATCGTAACGATTTGCAACAGGCTCATAGTTATTATGAAAAGGGGAGTCAATTAGGAAACAAGTCTAGCACCAGTATGCTGGCAACTTTTTATGATCCCTCTAATGCTAGATGGGCTAAAAAAAGAAATAAAATTGTAGGTGGAGCAGACGCTAATAAGGCTGCCCAGTTATATTTAGAAGCCGCTAATAAGAGGGAAGTGCTTGCTTGTGACCGTCTTGCAAGATTGTATCTCAATGGCTTGCATCCTGGTGGAAAGAATCTCCGAAAAGCCTATGATTGGTTTAAAAAGGCCAGTCAATTGGGAAGCGAGACGAGCACAACTATGCTGGCAAGTTTTTATGATTCCTCAGATGCTGAAGGCACCCAAGAGCGAAACAATGTAGTCGGAGGCGCTGATCCTGAAAAAGCTGCTGAGTTGTATTTACAGGCTGGGTTACAAGGTCATGCCAGGGCTTTTTTCAGATTGGGCAATATCTATTTGGAGGGTAGACATCCGCAGGGAAAAAATCTCGCGCAAGCTTTTGGATACTACATGCGTGGAGGTAAACTAGATGATAAGGAGTGTATCACGATGGTGGCAAGTTATTTTGATCCCTCGGATGTTGATTGGGCAAAAGAGCGAAACCAAGTTGTGGGAGGGGCCGATGCTAAACGTGCTGCATCCCTCTACTTAACTGCTGCAAAGCGAGGGCAAGCATGGGCCTGCTATAGATTGGGAAATCTATTCTTGGAGGGTACACACTATAATGGGAAACACTTAGAGAGTGCTTTAAAACTCTATCGAAGAGGCACCGAACTGAAACACAAGGACTGTATGGCTAAGCTGGCAAGTTTTTATGACCCCTCGGATGCTGACTGGGCCAGAGAGCGAAACAAGGCAGTCGGGGGCGCAGATGCGGAAAAGGCAATAGAATTATATTTGCAAGCTGCTGAGCAAGGAAACACTTGGGCCCAAAACAGATTGGGCAGTATTTATTATAACGGAGCAGGCACAGAAAGGAACGAAAGCGAGGCCTTAACATGGTATCGCAAGGCTGCTGAGCAGGAAGCTTACACCAAGGATTCTTTAAATAATCTCGCCTGGATTTATGCCACTAGCAGCGAGGTGAATTTTTTAAACGGCACGGAAGCTCAAAAGCTTGCTTTGAAAGCGGTGGAGAAGGAAAAAAATCATTCGACGCTGGATACTCTAGCTGCTGCTTATGCACGAAATGGAGAATTCGAAAAAGCAATTGCAACCGTCCGAGAATCTATCGACTTGCTTAATCAAGAGGATACGTTGGATCATGCTGCTAAACAAAATCAGTTGCTTGATGTGCAAGGCAGGCTAGATCTTTACCTTGCAAGCATGCCCTACACGGCGCAAAAAGACTAGGCATTCCTTTAGTTAATCTTTGTCACATCAACTGCCAGCTTGATGGTATGGTTCCCGCCTCCAGTCAGAGCCCCTCGGATCAGAGAGACGTCTAGGTAATCTCTACCCCAGGCCAGGGTAATGTAACGGTCCTTGGCAATACAATCGTTGGTAGGGTCAAAGTCGATCCAACCCAGGTTGGTGCAGTAAACGGAAACCCAGGCGTGGGAGGCATCGGCACCAAGAACTTTCTCTTGCCCCGGCGGAGGGTCGGTTTCTAGATAGCCGCTTACATATCGTGCGGGCAGTCCGTAATTGCGTAAGCATGCAATCATAAGGTGAGAAAAGTCTTGGCAGACTCCGCGTTTGCTTTCGAATACTTCTTCAATAGGAGTAGAAACAGTAGTGGCGGTGGAATCAAAGGTAAATTCGTCGTAGATTTTTTGGGTGAGTAAAAGTGCTAGTTCGTGGATAGGTAGTTTATTCTTGAAAAGTTTTTTGCCCCATTCTCTTAAACATTCTTGGTAGGGCACATAAGCCGAAGGATAGCAGAAATTAAGGGCGTGAAGGTGTTCTTCAGATGGTTGATTTTGCAGAGTAGAAGGAACCAGATTCCATGCTGTAGAGGTGCTTAGAAGTGAGTCTGGTTGCGGGTTAATGTCGATGGTATGACTGAGGTCTATTTTGAGTTCAGAGTGCGCTTCGTTTAAGGTAAAGGCGGTGACTGAGTTGCCAAAGTAGTCAAAGGTGTTTTCCTGAAAACCTGGGGTTGGGCTAATAGTGACTTGCGATGAAGTAACGCTTTGATGGCTGAGCTCACGGGGAATGAGGTGGGTGGCATGATCTGAATAAACTACGGGTTCAGAGTAGCTGTAATGGGTGTGATGATCAACTCGGTAGCGCATAGGAATGGGTAAGCCAGAAGATGCCTATTTTATGAATCCATTTCTAGTAAAAACCTTCAGAACATCTGCCTGGATTTCTTTGATATGGGCAAATCTGTCTGCGTTGCAGAGCATGTCTTCAGGCGTTTGTATAGAGGCAGACTCCTCTAGTTCATTCCCACAATGATCTACTAAAGCTTTTGCGGATTCATAGGTAGTTTCCAAATGGAATTGTAAGGCGAGCACTCTGTCTTGGTAAATAAAGCCTTGGTTAGCACAGGCATGACTCTGGGCGAGGTGGGAAGCACCTCCAGGAATCTCAAAAGTATCTTCATGCCAGTGAAAAACATGGGCCTTATCGGGAAAGCTATTTGTCAAGGGAGTCTTTTCCAGTTCTGCCGCTTTTGTGATTTCAAACCAACCGATTTCTTTATGTGGATTTTTCTTAACTGTAGCTCCAAGGACGTTGGCAATCAGCTGGGCCCCCAGGCAAATGCCAAGCATGGGCTTTCCATCGCTCATGTTTTTTTCAATGAAGCGTTTTTCTTCAACGAGCCACGGATATCTTTTTTCATCATAAATTCCCATGGGCCCACCCATAATGATGAGGAAATCAAACGCACTACTAGCAGGCAGCGCTGCGGAATCAAATAGAGGGCTATGGGTGATTTGGTGGCCATTCGCTCTTAACCACGGTTCCATACTTCCCAGGCCTTCGAAAGGAACATGTTGTAAGTAGTGAACACGCATATTCAAAGGGGCCTGTAGAATCTAAAGGTTATTGGAGGAATTCGTCATCATCGTAAATATCACCGAGTCCATTAAGAGGATTCATAGAATCTAGATATGCGATCAAAGTATCTGAGAGATTTTCAATAGTTTCGGATATTGTTTTTCTATCTTGAATATCCTTCGTTTCAGCTAGTTGATCAATACTCCTTTCAATAGATGCTTTGAGTCCTTCAATAATTTTTTCAGTCATGGTGTTAGCACCCTATAGATCAATGGGTAAAATGCAACCCATCTCAGTCCGGCTCAACTGTTCTGAAAAGGCCAAATAATAGGAATGAGCAAGGTCGCGGTTACCCAAAAAAGAATACTCAGAGGCAGCCCGAACTTTGTAAAATCCGTGAAACGATATCCCCCGGCACCATAAATCATGGTATTGGTTTGATAACCGATAGGAGTCAGGAATGAAGCCGAAGCAGCGATCATAACCGCGATAACAAAAGTGCGGGGGTCCAGTCCCAAAGCTAACGAGCTGTTGATGGCAATAGGTGCCATAATGATGGCGGCTGCGCTATTGGAAATGACTTCCGTAAGTAAGTTGGTAATCAGATAGAAGCAGCCAAGGGCCACATAAGGCAGAAATTGATTGTCAGCGAGTGTTTTGATAATGTCTACAAATGAGCCGGCGACCAGGTTGGCCGCACCTGATTTTTCCATAGCAAGACCTATCCCTAGCATACCATAGATGAGAAAAAGCACTCCCCAATCAATTGATTTGTAAGCGTCATCTGGTTGAAGGCATTTAGTCCATAGGACGACGAGGCATCCAAGAATAGCGGATACGTGTATAGAGATCCCATTATCAATTGCAGCCACGATGACGACTGCTGCCATAGTTGCCCAAACAATCCAGGCCTTATCTTTATTGGCGACTTCGGGTATTTGATCTTCGAGAAGCATGAGGTCTCCCATATTTCTGAGCTGGGCAAAAGTTGTGGTAGGTCCAAGCATTAAGATGGTGTCACCAAATTGCAGACGCTCGTCGAGAAAGTTTTTGGAGAGATTTTTTCCTTGTCGGTGAATAGCTAGTATAAGCATGCCATAGGTTTGCCGGAAACGAATTTCGCGGATGCTTTTACCCATCAGGCTGGAGTGAGGGGCAATGATTCCCTCTATAATAGAACCTTCTATGACAGAAAGTGTTTGAACACCCAGCTCTTCAGAGAGTTCTGAGGAAAGCTCCCGGTCTTTTTTTTCAGGATCTTCGGATGATACGATGTACTTCTCAGATGCAGAAAAAAGGATTCGGTCGTAGGGGCGAATGATTACTTCATTCAAAGGTAGTGTCAAACGAGTGCCATGCCTTCTGATTTCAATAATCCGGAAAAGAGTAGCGTTCTGAGCGAGCTTCGTTTCGGTCAAACGGATGCCAATAAGAGGGGAGTTAGGTTGAATCAGGGCATGACATAAAAAAGTTTTGCGTTCTTCGGGGCTCAGCACCGAGGTAACATTTTGCCGCGAGGGCAGTAATTTAGGTCCGAAAATAATGACATAGGCCATGCCAATGAGTAGTAAAGGCAGGCCTATCTTAGTGATTTCAAAAAAGCCAATCTTCCCGAAGTTGTAAGCCGGCGAAGTAAAAATATCAGATACAATCAAGTTGGTGGAGGTGCCAATAAGTGTGCAGGCTCCTCCCATGATAGCTGCGTAGGAAAGGGGGATGAGGAGCTTTGAAGGAGCAACCTGCTGTGTTCGAGCCAAACTTAAAAGAACCGGGATGAAAATGGCCACAATTGGGGTGTTATTCACAAATGCCGAGGCCAGTGCAACAAATACGGTCACACATAGTAGCAAAAAGATTTGATTCGAGCTCAGATGCTTTGTCAGTAGACGAGTGATGCCATTAATGGCACCGGTCTGTTGAAGAGCTCCGCTCAAGATAAACATGGCAGCAATTGTGATAGGGGCTTTGCTGCTAAAAACCGAAAAAGCGTCTTCGGGATTAAGTAATTTTAGAGTTGGGTTAATGGCACTGAATACAAGCAAGAATCCAAATGCACTCATGGCAATGATCTCCGGAGGAGCCCATTCTTTGAAAAAGGCTACCAGCACGATGGCAAGTAGAATGAGGACGATGATTATTTCAAAAGTCATAGGATTAGAGATGACAAAAAAGCGTTATTTTGCCGCGGCATCCTGTATAGTTTGCTCCAGTCCGCCGGTGATCGCAAAGAACAAAACGGACAGAATAGGCGTCAGCACTAAGCATAAGAGGAATAGAAAAATAAGGATTTTCTGATTTCTGGGTGAAGTTTGGGCTTTCATTTATACATGTCTCACCTTAACAAATAGGCAAGAATCACCAAGGAAGCAAGATCAGGTATGAAGAGAAATGGAAAGCGAATTGTTGTTAAAATTGGAAGCCGTCTTTTGACTTCAAACCAGGGAGGAGTGAATCATGAGATGATCAGCTCCTTAGCTAGGCAAATTTCCAAGCTAAAGAAACGGGGGTATGAGGTGATGTTGGTCTCATCTGGCGCGATTGCCGCCGGCATGGGTGTTTTAGGAAAAACCAAGCGTCCGCAAGGGCTTGCTGATTTACAAGTTTGCGCCAGTATAGGTCAGCCCGTGTTGATGGGGGCTTACCAAGAAGTGTTCGCGCAATTCGGTCTTTGTAGTGCACAGATTTTGGTGACATCCTGGGATCTAGATAGCAGATCTCTCTATAAAAATGCTAGAGCCACCGTGGAAGCACTCCTGGGTCTGGGGAATTGTGTGCCCATATTCAATGAGAATGACGCACTTTCGTTTGAGGAAATTGCCATGCTCAACCGCTTTGGTGATAACGATATGTTGAGTGCGCAAGTTGCTTTGTTAGCCGAGGCTTCGTCTTTGATTATCCTTACGAGTGTCGATGGATTGCGAACCAATTCCAAGGGCGGGCGCCTTATTTATGAAGTTAATAAGATTGATAAACGGATCGAGAGCTACGCTGGGGGCGCCGAAAGTGAGCTTTCTGTTGGGGGAATGGCTTCAAAATTAAATACCGCCAAGTTAATGATGAAGGAAGGAATTCCTATGCATATTGTAGATGGCCGTATCAATGGTATTATTGGAGATGTTTTAAAAGGTCATAAGGTAGGGACACTGTTTGTCACTAAAACCTCCGGAAATAGAAAAAAAGTCAATGCCAAGTAAGCAGGATCAACTCAAAAAGCATCTCAAAGATATTGCGGTTAAAGCCAAAGAGGCTTCACGTAGCTTGGCAGATGCCGGCACGGATCAAAAAAATAAATTGCTCCAGGAAATCGCAAACAAGCTGGAGTCTAAAGAATCGCGGCAAGCAATTGCTGAGGCCAATGCCAAGGACCTAGAGCTAGGAGAAAAAGCAAAACTTTCCCATGCATTGCTTGATAGGCTAGAACTCAATAAGAAGCGCATGACATCTATGGTCCAAGGAGTTCAGCGCTTGATTGAGCTACCCGACCCAGTGGGTGAGGTAATCAAGGGATGGGAACAGAGTCAAGGAGTTCAATTGCAAAAAGTCCGAGTCCCCATTGGAGTGATTGGGATTATATTTGAGTCACGTCCCAATGTTACCGTTGATGCTTCCACCCTATGCTTGAAGACAGGTAATGTGACGATTCTTCGCGGAGGGAAAGAAGCTTTTTATTCAAATCAGGCCCTGGGTAAATTGATTGGCGAGGCGGCCAAAGCATGTGGTTTCCCTCAAGAAGTGGTAACGGTCTTACCGACCACTGATCGAGAAGCAGTTCCTATTTTGTGTGAGATGCATGAGCAAATTGATTTGATGATACCTCGCGGTGGACATGGGCTAATCAAAAAAGTAGTCGAACACTCGCGGATGCCAGTCATCAAGCACTATGATGGTATTTGCCATGTCTATGTTCACCAAGATGCTGTTCTCAAAATGGCCAGAGAGATTGTCTTGAATGCCAAACTTCAGAGACCCGGGGTTTGTAATGCCATGGAGACACTACTAATCGATGCCACCGTAGCTAAAAAGCTCGGCAAGAAGCTGATCGATGCCTTGTTGGAGAAGGGGGTGGAACTTTTTGCTGATCGTCAGACTAATAAGGCATTGGAAACGAAGTTTAAAGCGCCATCTAGTTGGTCTACCGAATACCTGGATCTCAAAGCCGGCCTAAGAGTAGTAGAGGGCTTAGATCAGGCGATAGCGCATATTGAAAAATATGGCTCCCATCATTCGGATACAATCGTGACAGAAAATGAGCAGGCAGCAGAAACCTTCCTGCAAAAAGTCGATTCTGCTGCCGTTTACTGGAATGTCTCAACACGTTTTACGGATGGTGCGGCCTTTGGCTTTGGAGCAGAGATTGGTATTAGTACCGATAAGATCCATGCCCGCGGTCCCATGGCTTTGGAGGAGCTCACTTCTTATAAATATGTAGGTAGAGGGAAGGGACAGATTATTAAATCCGGATGATGGTTACGAGGCTTTGTATCGCCACAAAAACTTAGGCAATCATGTTCTTACGAATGAGGCGATCGAGATGCTTGACAAGCTTAAGCATTCAAGTAACCTAATAAAACTCTTATCAAGAGCAGCAGAGGGACTGGCCCATTGAAGCTGCGGCAACCGGAATCTGCAAAGATTCGTCCAGGTGCTAAACCCAGCCATGAGTAACCATGGAAGGATGAGGGAGATAAAAGCCTTAAAGCTTTTTTAAATCCCTTACACTTCTCCATGTATCTTGATAGGAGCAACAGGAAGAAAGATTATGGCAGAAGAATTTTTTAGTAATTTAAAATGTAGGGAGTGTGGAAGGCTCTATCCTAAAAAAGCGATTCATGTCTGTGAATTCGATTTTGGACCTTTGGAGGCAGCATATGATTATGACAAAATCAAAGATGCAATCTCCCGCAAGAAGATTGAAAGCCGTCCGCAGTCTATGTGGCGGTATCGTGAACTTTTCCCCATTGACGAAGACCCAACGGTAGGTTTGCAAGTTGGCTTTACGCCTCTCGTTAAAGCTGACCGTCTTGCGAAGGCTTTAGGTGTTAAAGAACTCTATGTGAAGAACGATGCAGTCAATTACCCGACGCTAAGTTTTAAAGATCGTGTCGTATCGGTTGCTTTATCTCGGGCAAAGGAACTTGGATTTGAAACCGTAGCTTGCGCGTCTACGGGAAACTTGGCGAACTCAGTGGCGGCCAACGCGGCTTCGGCAGGCTTGCCAAGCTACGTGCTTATTCCTGCAGATTTAGAGCAGGGCAAAGTTCTCAATAGCTTAGTTTATGGAACCCATGTGATTGGAATTCATGGTCCATATGACCAGGTGAACCGTCTATGTTCTGAGATTGCAGGAAAATACGGTTGGGGGTTCGTAAATGTCAATCTGCGTCCTTACTACGCTGAGGGTTCTAAATCAATGGGCTTTGAGATTATTGAGCAAATGGGTTGGCAGATTCCCGCTCATACTGTAGTGCCTATGGCCAGTGGATCTCTTCTCACCAAGATTCATAAGGCCTACCAAGAGGCAGTGAAAGTAGGATTGGTGGAGGAAAGCAAATTTTTCGTTCATGGTGCTCAGGCCACGGGGTGTGGGCCAATCAGTGAAGCACATAAAAATGGCAGTGATTTGATTAAGCCGGTGCAAAAGCCTGACACCATTGCTAAGTCATTGGCCATAGGAACTCCTGCTGATGGTTATTACGCCGTCCGCGTCATGCGGGAAACGGAAGGTTCCGCTGAAGCAGCTACAGATCAGGAGATTATTGACGCCATCAAGCTACTTTCAGAAACCGAGGGAATATTTGCCGAGACGGCAGGAGGCGTAACACTGGCTTGCGCGCAAAAGTTAATTGCCTCGGGCAAGTTGCCCAAGAATGAGCCTATTGTGCTCTGTATTACAGGTAACGGTTTGAAAACGGCAGAGGCGGTTGCTGACCATATTGGCGCTCCACGTTGTATTAACCCAAGTTTGAAAGAGTTTGATGCTATGTTGTCAACAAGTGGTGAACTCGTTAACTCTAATTAAAAGTAAGGATTCATATGGCTATTGAAGTAAGTATTCCAACCCCTTTAAGGACATTAACAGATAATCAAGATACGGTAGAAATTGAGGCGGCCAATATTGACGCTTTAATTGAAAGCCTCGAAAGCAAGCACCCAGGTATGAAGGAACGCTTGCTTGACGAGCAGGGAACGATTCGTCGTTTTGTAAATATTTATGTGAACGGTGAGGACGTTCGCTTCTTGGAAGACCTCAAAACACCTCTCAAAGAATCAGACGAGGTCAGTATTGTTCCCGCTATTGCCGGAGGGTAAACAGCCTATCTGTGTGCTGAGGAAGTGATGGAGTAATGGCCGATCAATCTGCGCTTTTACAAAAAGTCAGAGAACTTCCCCATAAACCAGGTGTCTATCTTTATCGCGACCGTATAGGTCGCGTGGTCTATGTTGGTAAAGCAAAGGACTTGCACAAACGTGTCAGTCAGTACTTTCACCCATCCAAAAGAACTAAAGCAGACAGAAAAACAAGGGCTCTAGTAGACAGTATTTGCGATCTAGAAGTCCATGTTGTTCGTAGCGAGCCGGAAGCGATTCTCCTAGAAGGGCGCTTGATTAAGGAATATCGCCCCAAGTACAACATTACCTTTCGCGATGATAAGCGCTTTCTTCTCGTAAAGGTGAGTTTGAAAGATCCTTATCCGCGCTTCCAATTAACGCGCCTCAAGAAAGATGATGGAGCGCGTTATTTTGGCCCATTTGCCCACAGTGGCGCTCTGAGAGCGACACTGGATATGATGCGTCGTCGCTTCTCATTGCGGAATTGCCGTCCTCGCACGCCCAATGATAAAGATTACAAGCATTGTCATGATGATGTGATTCGAAATTGCTCGGCGCCTTGTATTGGCAAGGTGTCTCAACAAGAATATTTGAAACAAGTTGAGGAGGCTTGTTCTTTTTTGGAAGGGAAGTCAGGAGAGATTTTAGAAGCACTGGAGCAGGATATGAAACGGGCAGCAGCTCGTATGGAATTCGAAAAAGCTGCTGATTTGCGTGACATGATCGAGAGTATTCGCAAAACAACCAAGCCTCAAAAACGGTTCTTGCGCCAGGTTCCTAGCACGGTTGTGCCAGAAAAGGATCTTGAGGAGTTGCGCAATGTCCTTGGCCTACAGGCAATTCCTGAAGTCATGGAATGTTTTGATATTTCCAATATCTCAGAAACTCATGTGGTGGCTTCCATGGTATGTTTTCGAAATGGCAGACCAGATAAATCAAATTATCGAAGATACCGTATCAAAGGAGTAGAGGGGCAGAATGATTTTGCCAGCATGGCGGAAGTTGTAAGACGTCGCTACAAACGAGTGATTAAGGAAGGTGGCAAACTTCCTGATCTTATTGTGGTCGATGGCGGTAAGGGGCAATTAAGTTCAGCAGTTAAGGAGCTTCAAGCATTAGAAGTGTTTGAGCAACCGATTATTGGCTTGGCTAAGAAGCGGGAAGAAATTTTCCGTCCACTAACACCCTACCCTTTGGTCCTTTCACTCGAATCAGGTGCCGTGCGCCTTCTCCAACGCTTGAGGGATGAAGCACATCGTTTTGCCAATGGATATCACCAACTTTTGCTTAAAAAAAGAATGTCAGAGAGCTTGTTGGACGACTGCCCAGGTATCAGTCAGAAACGCAAAATGGAGTTACTCAAACACTTTGGCTCTGTGGATAAAATACGCAGAGCAACCGTGGAACAACTGGCTGAAGTTGAGGGTATTAGCGAAAAATTAGCCGAAGGGATTCAAATCTATTTCAAAGAATTAAAATTAGGTAAGAAGGATTCGGGCGATGAGGACCAGCCAGAGTATATCTTAAAAATCTGAGCCTTTACCCCATGCTTTCCAAAAAAATAACCCACCCCCTGATAGATGTCTGAGGGGGGAGGTTAAGCTGTGGGTGTCCTAACTACCAGATGATGAGAATTGAGGAAGGCTAAAAAAGGGTAACACTCCAAATATAGGAAAAGGAGTGTTGAATGCAACAACCCGTAGAGAGAAAGCGAAAAAGACGGAGACATTTTAGAGAAATACGGAGAGGGGGCAGGGCTTGGAAAGACAAGTTTTAGAGAATGACTCACAACTAATTAACTCAGCTTTGAGGAGTGAAAGCCTTTTCAAGGTATCGAACCTTATGAAAAAGACTGGAAGTCATTTGGCTTGGACGAGGGGAGAGGGGCGTCAAAACCAACTCGTCTCCGCGGAACTGCTCTCACCTGCTCTGGGCGACAAAGCCTTGAGCTTCATGTATGATGGGCAGGGACGCCGGGTGACTAAGGCCGTAGAAGAATGAAATGGCAGCGCCTGGACCTTCCTGGAAAAAATGCGCTTTACCTGGGATGGCTGGAACCTTCTCGAGGGAGAGGCCTCCACCGGGCGGGGCTATAGCCTTGCTAAACAATACGGCTGGGGAACTGATTTGAACTGAACTATGCAAGGAGCTGGCGCAGTCGGAGGGCTGACCCTTGTGTTGCACATTTGGGTCATTTCATTGTGTTGGTTTGGTGCAATCGGTCTATCGCTTGTTCTAAAGCATTCCAAGCGAGCATAGCGCAAGGAATGCGTTGGGGGAATTGGGAGATGCTTTGCAGTGCGAGTATTTCACCTGAAAGTGTGGTTTGCATTGAGGAGTCGGCATGCAGGAGTTCTTTAAATGCTTGGTGATAGTTAGTGATTTGAGACTTTTTCTTGCCCCGTAAAAGTTCTGTCATGAGTGATGCGGAAGCTTGGCTGATGGCACAGCCTTGACCTTCAAAGGTAATTTTTTCTAAGGTGGGATCTAGATCATTCTGTGACCAGATAAGATGCAAGGTTACTTCATCGCCACATTTTGCATGACGTCCATGAACACTTTGTTGAGCGTCAGTGAGCAGCCCAAAATTTCTAGGGGAGCGTGAGTGGTCAAGCAGAATACCTTGGTAAAGCTGAGCGACATCGATCTGGTTTTGGGTGTCTTGTTTCAAAATGGCAACAAATCATTAAGAGAGTCTTGTTATGTAAAGAAGGATCGCACTTTCTTGAGAACCTGGATGAGCTGGTCTATTTCATCAATGGTATTATACAGGTAGAAGCTCGCTCGAGCAGTAGCAGGGGTGCCAAGTTTTTTCATAAGAGGTTGGTTGCAGTGGTGCCCTCCACGTAAAGCAACACCGTATTGGTTGGCCACTTCAACAACATCGTGTGCGTGAATATCATCAAAGATAAAGGTCACCATGCCAGTTCGATTGTTTTTAGGCCCTAGGATTTGGATGTGCTCTAATTCATTCATTTTTTGATAAGCGTAGCCAGCCAATTCAAGGTCGTGTTGATGGATAGATTCGCGCCCTAGGTCATCAATATAATCTAAGGCTACGTGTAAGCCGATGGCGTCTGCAATATTAGGGGTGCCGGCTTCAAATTTATGAGGGCCTGTTTTCCAAGTACTTTTCGTATAGTCCGCAGTATCAATCATCTCACCTCCACCGTGCCAAGGAGGCATTGTTTCAAGAAGTGATTCTTTTGCTATTAAAGCACCAATACCGGTTGGTCCTGCTACTTTGTGACCCGAAAAAGCATAGAAATCGCAGTTTATCTCTTGGAAGTCGACGGGCAAGTGTCCTGCGCTTTGTGCGCCATCAACGAGTGTTATGATATTCTCCTCCTGAGCCAGAGCACAGATGGCTTTGACAGGATTGGTGATGCCCAGTGTGTTGGAAATATGTGTGAGGCAGAGCAGTTTGATCTTATGAGGGCTAGCTTTGTTTTCTTGGAGGCGTTTTTTCAGAAAACTTAAATCCAGTTCTAAGGTTTCGGGTAATAGTGGTATGAACTCTAGTTGAGCTCCCTTTTTCTCTGTTAGCAGTTGCCAAGGCACAAGGTTGCTATGATGTTCCATTTCTGTAAGTAAAATGACATCACCCTCTTGAATTTGGTCTTGTCCCCATGTTTGAGAAACTAGGTTGATGGCTTCAGTTGTTCCGCGGGTGAAGACTACATTTTCTTCAGAAGGAGCGTTAAAGAAACGAGCGACTCGCTTTCTGGCATTCTCGAATGCCAGGGTGGCCCTATTGCTCAGCTCGTGGATGCCACGGTGAACATTGGAATGATCTTGGAGGTAGTACTGGGAGACGGCATTAATGACGCACTCTGGCTTTTGAGTGGAAGCTGCGCTATCAAGATAAATGAGAGGTTGACCGTTTACTTTTTGATTTAAGATTGGAAAATCCGCTCGGATCTTATCTAAGTCCAAGGCAGTGATCTGATTCGGATTCGCTATCATCTGTAAATGAAACAATAGTTCCGATTATGGAGAAGTCTAGTGGGATATGGATTGCTTTAACTCGAATTGTGTGAAATGGCTGGCTATTGGAGGTCTAGTGCGTTAACAATTAGGGCGTATGTTGCAAGAAATGGAGTCCATGCTGATTTTGCAAGATCGGGATGTAAGGTGTATGGCCTTGGAAAGAGAGATCAAGGGAATACCGAGGCAAATAGAGAGCATCAAGTCGAGATTTGAGGGGCAGAAAAAAAAGCTTGAGGATTTAAAGGTAGCAAGCCGTCAGGTTGAGAGTGAGCGTAAGGATCTGGATAACCAAGTGAAGTCTAAAGAGTCTCAAATCGCCAAGTATGCTAGTCAGCAGTTAGGAACGAAGAAGAACGAAGAGTATCAAGCATTGGGACATGAAATAGAAAATTGTAAGAAGGAAATTTCCCAGCTTGAGGATAGAGAGTTAGAATTAATGGAGGCTTATGATCAGTCTCAGTTAGAAGTTAAAGCGGAAGAGGCTGAAGTTGCCAAAATTGCCGCAGGTATTGATGACCAGGTAAAAGCTCTAGAGAAGAAAGAAGAAAATCATAAAGCTGAAGTGGTTAAGCTTCGGGAAGAAATCTCTAAACTAGAGTCCGGAATTGAACCGTCAACGTTGTCACGCTACCGCAGGATACTCAAAAGCAAAGGAGATAAAGCGATTGTGCCTTTGGTGAATGGAAAGATTTGTGCTGGGTGCCACATGGAGTTAACTCACCAGTCTGTTGTCGATGCGAAAGGCGGGCAGAAAATAGCAAGCTGCGAACATTGTGGACGCATGGTTTATTGGCCGGGGGAATAGCCGATAAGCTAATAACTATGGATGATCATCGTAAGGTATACATCCTGCCTAACTTGATGACGGCAGGCAACTTGATATGCGGCTTCATGGCTGTGCTGCAGATTTTTGAGGGTACCATGTTGCGCCGTTATGTGGGGGAGGAATGGCACGTACATTATGAGTACAGTCTCTACTTTATTCTGTTGGCCTGTGTCTTCGACTTGTTGGATGGGCGTATGGCTAGAATGAGTGGGCATATGACACCCTTTGGAAGAGAGTTTGATTCGTTAGCGGATATTGTTTCTTTTGGAGTAGCTCCTGCACTGCTGCTTTTCAATATAGTCTTGTATGAACTGCCAGATCGTTTGGGCTGGGTAATTGGAGGGCTTTACTTAGTTTGTGGTGCTATGCGTTTGGCCCGTTTCAATGTGACTGCTGCTGAGTTGGAAAGAAAAGGTGTTCATAAGAATGATTTCGAGGGGTTGCCCATTCCCGCGGCGGCTGGGTTGATTGCTTCTATTACACTAACCTTGCTTACGCTTTATCAAAATGAGCAGTCGATTGGCTATTGGAAATATGTTCTGGCAGGCTTAATGGTCGTCATGAGTTTAATGATGTTCAGTGAGGTGAGATACCCTAGTTTTAAGGGCCTTAACCTCAAAACAAAGAGGACGATTCCCCGTTTTCTGGTAATTGTGCTGACATTGGGGGTCATTGGCTATTTCTGGCGCTATTCTCTGACCGTCATTTTTACCAGTTATCTTATTTATGGTTTTGTTAGGCCGAGGATTACCAAGCGCTGGCGGCCCGATTTTGATGATGAGGAGGAGAATGGTGAAAGCCACGTTGCTTAATTCAAGGCCTTAGAGGCACTTACCATTTACGGGTCAGGTCTAAAACAATTTAATGATTTTACCATTCGCCTTGAATGATGTCATGAGAGCTTAAAGATCTGTGCAACATCTTGTCCCTAAGAAGCATAGGGCTCGTAGAGGTGTCACTTTTTGAGGCTGATATCCTGCCTCTATCTGAATGGGGGCGACCTGCGTTTGATAGTTTCGTCTTGGCTTGCTTCTAAATGTTAAGCTCAGACGATGCGATTGATACATCTCTGTCGCCTACGCTTTTAGCCATCTCGTTCAACCTCTATGACATAATTCTGCTTAAAAACAATAATATGACAATAGTGTTTTATTGTGATTATTTCGTAGCAATTGAATTGACCCAAAATGAGTTATGATATTAATTATCATGATGGGCAATACAACTAAATCTAATTTAAAGCAATATTTTGCAGCGATACTAGTTTCTCTAGGACTCGCTTGTGCTACTCATGCACAACCTGGAAGTATAGAGGATTTATATGAACCTGGATTGGCGCCGTTTTACCATGGAGTAGCTTCTGGTGATCCAGATGCAGATGGCTTTATCATCTGGACCCGTATCACACCTTATGTCGAATTGGGGCAAAGTTTGACAGTTGGTTGGAGCGTGGCCACAGATTCTCGTATGAAAAATATTGTAGCTCAAGGAGATTTCATCACGGACCCTAGCCGCGACTATACGGTGAAAGTGGATGTTGGGGGATTACTCTCAGGCCAGACTTACTATTACCAATTTTCTTATTTGAAGCGTTGCTCGATTGTAGGCAAAACTAAAACAGCTCCAACAGAGGCGGTTGAAAGCCTCAAATTTGCGGTCATTTCCTGTTCGAATAATGAGTGGGGTTTTTTTTCAGGGTATCAAAAGATAGCTCGGCGCAGAGATCTGGATGGGGTCATTCATTTGGGAGATTACATTTATGAGTATGGCGATAATGACTCGTATAGTTCTCCTGAAATTCGTGATGAAATAGTGATCTTTCCTGCTAATGAACTTTTAACATTAGAGGATTATCGTATTCGCTATGCCAATTACCGTCTGGATCCTAATCTGCGAGAAGCGCATCAACAGCACCCCTTTATTGTAGTATGGGATGACCATGAATCGGCTAATGATGCTTGGGTAGGTGGGGCTGAGAATCATGATCCAGCGACTGAAGGTAGTTGGGAAGCCCGCAAGGCAGTTTCCAAACAAGCCTACTTTGAATGGATGCCCATACGTGAAAATGGAGATCGCATTTTCCGGACCTTATCCTATGGGCCACTCCTTGATCTTATCATGTTAGATACCCGTTTGGAGGGACGCGAGCAGCAGCTCACAAGTATATTTGATCCTGCTTTATATAGCCCCAATCGCACTCTGCTAGGGGCGGAGCAAAAAGAATGGCTTAAGGGGGAACTCGAGAACTCAAATGCCCAGTGGAAAGTGATCGGAAATCAGGTGATTTTTTCTGAATTTAATATAGGATTTGCCGCATCAATCCTTGGTATTCCCAGTGCGCTAGTAGAAGGTTTCTTTTTAGATATCTGGGATGGATACCGAGCAGAAAGAAGTGAGCTAATCGACTTTATTGAGGCAGGTCCAATCATGGATGTTGTCTTTGTTACGGGTGATTTTCATTCCAGTTTTGCTTGGGAAGTGACTGATTTTCCTGCCGATTTTCCCAGTAGCTTGCCCAACTACGATCCAATAACTGCTGCGGGATCCGTGGCAGTAGAGTTTGCTGTTCCCAGTATTTCTGCAGCAAATTTTGATGAAAACATTGATGATGCAGGAGCTCCTAATGGGACCTCTGCTTACCTTGAATTTATTTTGAATAAGCCAGTTAATGAATCTGGAATCTTTGATCCAGATGAGGGATTTAATTTTAACCCTCATCTCACTTACACAGATTTGGACAGGCACGGTTACATGATTTTGACAGTGAATGAGAATGCGGTGCAGGCCGACTATTACTACATGATTGATATCCTTGTCCCCACAACGAGACAAACTTGGGGGGCGGGGGTTGTTTCCTTTAGTGGAAGCAATGATTTAGGGTTAGCGCCTGCCCCGGCACCTAGAAAATCGGTGTTAGATATTCCAGCACCAGATAAAATCTTTTTTAAACCCTAGTGACGTAGCAGAGACTAAAGGACGAGAGCCAGGATGAAAAAGCGTCTTTGGCTGCTGCTAACGGAGGTATAGATACAAGGATAGCCCATGCGTCTCATGCGCATAGTGGTCATTTTTTCACGTTTTGTGTTTCTTTTTGAGTAATCCCGAAGGGGGCCTAGGCTGCTTGACCCTTTTCTAAGGGTTCTTCGATCACCAGATTTTCCATGATGTATTCTTTGCGAATCGGGGTGTTCTTGCCCATGTAAAATTGCAAAATGTTGGGAATATGATGCGGGTCATCTATGACAACTGGGGAGAGTTTCATTTCTTTGCCAATGAAAGTTTTGAATTCACTTGGGCTGATTTCACCTAGACCTTTGAAGCGAGTAATCTCGTGGCCTGAGATGGTGTCCATGGCTTGGTCACGTTCTGCCTCGCTATAGCAATATTGGGTTGTTTTTTTATTGCGAACGCGGAAGAGAGGAGTTTCAAGAATAAATACGTGATTGCGGGTAATGAGTTCGGAAAAAAAGCGCAGGAAATAAGTAATAAGGAGATTGCGAATGTGAAGTCCATCGACATCTGCATCTGTTGCTATAACGACCTTGCCATAACGCAACCCATCAATGGTATCCTCAATGTTTAAGGTGCGCATGAGATTGAACATCTCATCGTTTTTATATATAGCAGCACGTTGCAACTCACAGACATTTAAAGGCTTTCCTTTAAGCGTGAAGATGGCTTGTGTTTGCGGGTCACGGCAAGAGGTGATCGAGCCGGCTGCGGATTGTCCCTCAGTGATAAAGATCATGGATTCTCTACCTTTATCTTTTGCGGCGTTATAGTGAATACGGCAATCCTTGAGCTGCGGAATGCGTAGGGTAATAGCAGCAGAGCGTGTTTTCGCAGCTTTGCGAACGTCTTGTAACTCTTTGCGTAGGCGCTGAGTTTCTTGGATCTTTTGCAAGAGGCGCTCTGCTTGTTTAGGGTTACGGTGTAACAGACCGAGAATGATTTCTTTAACTTGGTTGACAAGATCGGAACGAATCTCTCCATTACCCAGCTTGTTTTTTGTTTGCGATTCAAAAACAGGTTCTTTGAGACGTATAGCAATGGCTCCTGATAAGCCTTCTCGGACATCATCACCATCGAATTTGCCTTTATAAAATTCATTAACGGCCTTAAGTATACCTTCTCTAAAGGCCGAAAGATGAGTGCCTCCGTCAGATGTATATTGTCCATTAACGAATGAGTAATGGTCTTCACTCAGACGCTGAGTATGAGTGAAAGCTAGTTCTAACATTTTCTCACGATGATGGAGAATAGGATAGATGGCATCCTCTCCAACTTCTTCATCGAGGAGATCCTTGAGACCGTCTTTTGACTCATAGGTTGTACCATTATAGATCAGCTTTAATTCAGGATTAAGAAAGGTATAAAGTCTTAGTCGTTGTTCGAGAAATTCATTTTTGAATTTGAAGTTTTTGAAGATGGTAGTATCGGGGACAAAAGTTACTAAAGTTCCATTAGGCTCTTTAGATTTCCCTTTTTTCTGGTCCTTTAGCACTCCCTTTTTGAATGTGGCAGAGAAGTAGGAGCCGTCACGGTACGAGGTGACAGAGAATGTTTCGGATAAGGCATTAACTGCCTTCGTGCCCACCCCATTTAGACCGACGGAAAATTGGAAGACGTCGTCATTGTATTTTGCTCCGGTATTGATTCTGGAGACACATTCTATGACTTTTCCAAGAGGGATGCCTCGCCCATAGTCGCGGATGGTAACGGAGTCTTCTTGCTGAGTGATTTCAACTTTTGAGCCATGACCCATAATGAATTCGTCTATAGCATTATCCAGAACTTCCTTGACCAAAACGTATATGCCATCGTTGTAATGGCTGCCTGAACCTAGACGCCCGATGTACATGCCGGTCCGGGCCCTAATATGTTCTAAGGAGGACAGAGTTTTAATCTTTGATTCGTCGTAAACGTGCTTTTTAGAACGTCCTGCTGCCATTGATTTAGTGATAGAACGAAATGATAAATTGTACAGCAAATTCTAGAGAAATGGGAGATGGAGCTTTATTCAAGTCCTTGGAAAAAGATGCCGTTTTATATGATGTAATTTGAGCTTAACGGGAATTCTGAGATTTTAGTAATTGTATTAGATGGGGATAAGGTATTTTGATCCGTACCGGTATTCGTTCTATGAGGTAAAATCAAGGCATTATCCTTTAGTTCCGATATCTTCTAACATGGGTCTTAATGCTGTAGAGGTAAGGTCCAGTACGGGCGCCTTGAGTGATGCAAAGGGCAGCGTTACTGATGCAAATGAAGAAATTAGGCTTAGGGACTCTGGTGATCACCGGTGTGTAGTTTCACTACTGGAACATCCGGATGCAGATGATTATGTGATTCAAAATCTCTCTCGCACCGAAGTAAAAGGTGAGCTACTGAAGCGTTCGGATTTAGTAGTTGCAGGTTGGAAAACAAGAAAAGCAACGCCAAAAGCAGCGAAATACCCTATGCATCTCCGAAGAACGTATTACAAGAAGCCTGAAACGCCGACTGAAATACAGTGCGAACGTCTTCAGCAAGTATTTGACCTTGCAGGTGGAACTCAGCCTATTGGGGCAACAGAAAATATTTTTCGATGCACTTATTTACCAGGCCGCTCTTTAAGTGAGATGAACCCTTTTCTGAAAAAGAAAACCAGTTTGAATGTAGCTACAGCTGGCACACTTTCTAAAGATAGACTAGTATCCTTATGGAATATTCTCAGTCAGGCGCATCAGAAAGCCTGTTTTTTGCATCACAAGGGTATTTGCTTCGGCGGAATAGATCCTCGGCACGTCGTTGTTTCTTCTGAAGGGCGCAAAGTCCATTTAGTGAATATGGAAAAGGCAGTGAAACGAGGTGACGATATTTCTAAAAGTGAGTGGCAAGAATCTAATGTTCATGATTTATCAGAAATTTTTCGATTAGCTATCTTCACACAAATGGGCTTAGGGCAGATGAGTGGTCCTTTAGCTTATGATGCCATGGTCTATCTCTCAGAGGTCTTTGATGATCCAGAATATTTTTTGACTCACATTACGAGCTTAGAATTATCTTGTCCGCTAGATCAGACAAAATAGCTTCCCACTTGCCAATCATAAAGAATTAGGCATCTTAGGTACGAGATTAAGAATCAATCTCAGTTAGAATGTCTAACCCGTATAATATATAGAATTTTGAAGGGGATGCGCAAAAGCTTAAGCCATAAGGAAAAGAGAGTCAGTGAAGATCCATCTATCAGACTGTTTAGCAGCAGCTTGCATATTCAAGCGAAGGGAAAGCCATCAGCTGTGCAGAGCAGCATCCAAGATAGTATAGACTATATGGAACTTAACAGATGATATTTCGAGTAGACACTCCGTTTCTTAGGGCCAAGTTCCTGACGCTGACCTCTAAGCCGCTATGACATCATGCGGGCTAAATGAACTCTATATAAGAAAATTACAGTACACATAAAAAGAAAAACCAATGAAAATTAAAACTACTCAGCTCTTTTCTATGATAACCTTGGCTTGTGGCCTTTTAATGCACTCAGCTTTTTCTGCCGAAGAAGTCAACATCTATTCGCACCGCCATTATGACGCAGATAAGCAGCTCTTTGAAAAATTTACGGAAACTACTGGAATAAAGGTCAATATTGTTAAGGCCAAGGCTGACCAACTGATTGAACGTCTTCTTGCCGAAGGAGAATACAGTCCAGCGGATTTGCTTATGACAGCAGACATTGGCCGTCTTCATAAAGCCAGAGAGCTCAAGCTGTTGCAAGCTGCAGAGAGTGAGTATCTCAAAAAGAACATTCCAGAAAACCTGCGAGACAAAGACAATCAATGGTTTGCACTAACCAAGCGCGCGAGGGTGATTGCCTACCATAAAGATCGAGTGAACCCAGAAGACCTTAGCACGATCGAAGCGCTTACAGATCCCAAATGGAAGGGCAAAATACTGATTCGCTCCTCAACAAACATCTACAACCAGTCATTGATCGCCTCTATGATTGCGCATCATGGAGTTGAAAAAACCGAGGAGTGGGCTAAAGGCTTTGTTGCTAATTTTGCGCGAAGCCCTAAAGGAAGTGACCGTGACCAAATGCGTGCCGTTGTTGCAGGTGAGGGCGATCTTGCGATTGTTAATACCTATTATTTAGGTATTCTCTCTAATGGCGACGATAAAGATAAAGCAGTCGCAGAACAAATCAGGATATTCTTTCCTAATCAAGGTGACCGAGGTACTCATGTCAACGTTAGTGGCGTGGGTCTCACCCGTTATGCTAAGAATAAGGATAATGCGATTAAATTGATGGATTTTCTAGCAAGCGCGCAAGCGCAGTCACTATTTGCTCAGGCAAATTTTGAGTACCCCGTCATAGACAATATCAAGTCTTCTGAGTTAGTAGAATCATGGGGGAATTTCAAAGAAGATACCATCTCCCTATCCCAAGTTGGCCTTTATAATGAAGCAGCTATTAAGCTCTCTGACCGAGTGGGATGGGAATAGCCTCAAAGAATTCATGCAAATCTAGAAATTGGATTCATGGGCAGCGTCTGCGTGGGCTACATTGGAAGCGCTGGTTGTCATTTTCGTGGACTCGAGCTCCTTGGGCTATTCTTTGTGTTCTCACCGCAGTCATTGTCTCTTCACCCTTATTGACAATCATTTACTATTGGCTTTTGCCAAGCACTCAAATATGGGAGCATCTGGTTTCTACCGTTTTAAAATCGTATGTAGTCAATTCGCTCTTGTTAGCGGCTGGGGTGTTTCTACTTAGCTCGATCATTGGAACCTCCTTAGCCTGGGTCACATCCCGCTATAATTTCAGAGGCACTAGAACTATTGAATGGCTTTCCGTGCTGCCTCTGGCTTTTCCGACATATATCATCGGCTTCACCTATGCGGAATTACTGAACTACCTGGGTCCGATTCAAACTGTTTTCAGAGAACTGTTTGGAATTCAAAGTAAAAGCGACTATTGGTTTCCGGATATCATGACATTACCAGGTGCTATTATTCTTATGTCATTTGTGCTATACCCGTATGTCTATCTTATCGTCAAGCCTGTCTTTGAGAACCAAAGTCTACAATTGGAGCAAACCGCTAAAACTCTAGGCTGTAGCAAACTAAAACTTTTTTACAAAATCAGTCTTCCTCAAGCCCGTCCAGCTATTATTGCAGGGGCAAGTTTAGCACTGATGGAGGCTCTTAATGACTTCGGCACGGTCAGTTACTTTGGTATACCTACTTTTACGACTGGCATTTACCGAACTTGGTTTAATCTCGGAGATTTATCTGCTGCTGCGCGCCTCTCGAGCCTCCTTGTTATCTTTGTCTTTACTATTTTACTTGTTGAACAATTACAACGTCGCCACATCCATCAATCGATCAATAATAGCCGAGGTCCAAACACATCTAAAAAAAGACTCAGAGGTCTGAGCGCTTTAGTCATTCCTCTGGTATGCCTATTGCCATTCTTTCTGGGTTTTTTCGTTCCAGCGTTACAATTGCTATCTTGGGCTGTAGCACGTTTATCAGTCTTTGCAGAACCTGATTTTTATCTGATGGCATGCCGCAGCTTTGGGTTGGCACTCTCCGTGGCTTTTATCATAACCGCCATCGCCTTTATTCTACGTTACACTTCCCGCATCCTACAAAAGCAAGCACCTGTTATTCAAACAACAAACCGCTTGAGCACCCTAGGCTATGCAATTCCTGGCTCTGTCATTTCAGTAAGTATTCTAATTCCATTAGCCTTTTTAGATCACCGAATGAATGACCTTACTAAAGCAATAGGAGGTTGGTCCGTAGGGCTTGTTTTCAGTGGAAGCTTGCTTGCTCTTGGGTATGGATACGTCGTTCGTTTTCTTGCTGTAGGCTACAATGCCATTGATGCAGGTTTCTCAAATATAGCTAATCAATTATGCCAAACTTCATTTAGCCTGGGTCATGGACCGCTGAGAACACTCTTTAAGATTCACCTTCCTCTTGCTCGCGGAAGCATTCTTGCTGCTGTGATTCTTGTCATGGTTGACATCCTTAAGGAGCTGCCAGCGACATTAATCTTACGGCCTTTTAATTTTGATACACTGGCCACTCGAACTTATGAGCTCGCTATTGAAGAACAGCTGCCGGAGGCCTCAATCTACGCCTTAACGATTGTTCTTCTCGGACTTGCGCCTATCTTTCTCTTAACTAAAATGATGAATACGGTCTCTAATTCCGAGGGTCATCAATAAATGATTAACGCTAAAAATCACAAGAAGCTCAGGAAGCTTCGCATCAAAGAGATTTGTAAGTTCACTTTACATAACGTTTCCTTGGAAGTGCGAGAAAGGGAGATAGTTACGCTGCTTGGAGCAAGTGGCTCTGGTAAATCTACCTTATTGCGCATCATTGCCGGAGTAACGGAGCCCGACCGCGGATCTGTTTTTATCGATGAGGAATCTGTTGTTGATGAAAACATTTTTGTTTTGCCTGAGAAACGCCAAGTTGGACTTGTCTTTCAAGACTACTGTCTTTTTCCGCATATGACAGTTGAGGAAAATATCTGCTTTGGTCTCAACAATAAGATGAATAAAGATACTGGAGATCGTAAAGAGATTTTAGAAGAGCTTTTAATTCGCTTTGACATGATCAATTTGGGCAAACGCTACCCGCATCAGATATCGGGAGGACAACAACAACGCGTTGCGATTGCTCGGGCCTTAGCTTGTCGACCATCTTTGCTACTCCTTGATGAGCCTTTTAGCAATCTAGACGAGCATTTACGCGAGACTGTTCGCATAGAAATTCAATCTATCCTGAAACAATATGACATGACTGCCATCATTGTGACTCATGACAAAAAAGATGCCCTGTCACTCTCCGACCGAGTTGCCTTACTTAAAGATGGTGCTATTGAACAATTTGATACTCCCGAAGCTATTTACACCTGTCCTCAAAGCACCTATGTCGCCCAATATTTTGGACGCACTAATATTATTCAAGCTACGGCAAGAGTTGGCGGATTCGAAACGGAATTAGGTTTCTTTTCTCATCCACACAAGGAAGCCATGAATCAACAAGGACTTCTCTCCATAAGGCCCCACTGGTGTCAGCTTTGCTCTAAAGAACAGCCTCTTTTCTTTGGTCATGTAAAGCGGATCATAGAGTATGGGGAATGCCAAGAAGTCACTATTGAGCCTTCTAGCCGGCCAAACAAAGAGTTCTATATTCATTTGCACCGCCATGAAAAGGTGCGGTCAGGTCAAGAGTTGGGCATCGATATTACAGCTCCTCCTTTGAAATTCATCGGTAAAAATACCCAAGATAGTCATGGCTAGTCACTGGTTAGAGCTAAAGATTTGCTAAGAATTGTTCACTGCTTGATTTCAATTCGAACTGTCAGGGTACGTAACTCCACCTCCTAAAGCTTTGAAAAGTTGCACGTGATTGATGGATACCTGCCCTAAACTTTGCGCTTCTTCATCTTGGTCAAGGGTGAGAGAGCGTTCTGCATCCAGCACGTTTTGAAAACTAACCAAGCCGCTTTTATAATTTTGTTTAACAAGCGATACTGTTTTAGCTGTTGAATCTGCAGCCTTTTTGAGCAGCTCATGTCGCTTGCGTTCAGTAGCAATTGCAACAAGTGAATTCTCAACTTCTTCTACGGCTATAAGCACCGTATTTTCATAGCTAAGAAGTGCCTGCCGTGCTAAGGACTCTTCAGATTCAACACGTTTACGAATTTCTCCAGCATTAAATAAGTTCCAGCGAAACGTAGGATTAAGCCCCCAAGCTCGCGCGGCCAAATCAAATAAGTTGCCAGCATCTGATGCTTGAAGCTGGAAACTTCCATTTAAGCTAAGTTGTGGATAGAGCTCTGCTTGAACCACACCGATACGAGCGGTTTGAGCTGCAAGGTTGCGTTCAGCTTCGCGAATATCCGGCCTGCGTCTTATCAGTTCAGCCGGCAACCCTACAGATAATGTTTGAGATGGTAGAGGAATATCATGATCACCTTTCAATAGGCTATCAATATTTCCTGGATACTCACCTAATAATACAGACAAGCGGTTTCTGGCAAAGGCTGCTTCTTGCTCGAGCAGGGGAACAATAGCCTTGGTATTGTTCAGGTTTGTTAGTGCTTGAGTCATATCGATTCTAGGCACTAACCCAGCCTTAAATCTGGCTTGGGTCACGCGATTAGACTCCTGTTGTACCGCTACGTTAGCTTGAGCCAAGCGGCTACGTTTTTCTGAAGTTCTCAGTTGAATGTAATTGAGAGCGATCTCTGCATAAAGTGATACCATAATATCGCGAGAGAACTCAACAGCGGCTTCTTGATTGGCCTGGGAACTCTCGACTGATCGCCTCACTTTCCCAAAAAGGTCTACTTCCCAACTTGAATCAAATCCCCAGGAAAAGCGTTCAGAAGGATTGTTTGCATTGGTAGGCGAGCCAAGACGTTGACTTGATCGGGAATAATCATAATTACCTATTCCATCAATCCTAGGATAATAAGCGCTAGCTGCTACTCCTTGCAGAGCGCGTGCTTCTTCCACTTTTTCTAGAGCAATTTTGAGATCTTTATTGGAAGCGCTTGCTAGTAGTATGAGTTCCGTTAGTGCCGGGTCATTAAAGGATTGCCACCATGTTTCTAGAGGGGTTACTTCCTGTACCAGCTCTTTTTTTAGGGCATAATGCCATTGATCAGAAGTAGGAAAGCCAGGTGCTAGATAATCTGGGCCAACAACACAGCTTGAAAAGGAAAGTGATGAAACTAAAAGTCCATATAACAGACTTCTTTTGATGAAAGATCTCATGAATTTACCTCTTCGCTTGGAAGTGGTGCATGATTTGGTTTGAATTTATCAGCTAAACTTTGCACCACATAGAAGATGAAGGGAGCAAATAAAATGCCGCCTATAGTGGCAAAGAGCATCCCGCCCAAAACGGCAGTTCCAAGAGAAACCCGGCTAGCGGCGCCTGCACCTGTAGCAATAACAAGTGGAATAACTCCTAAGATAAACGACAATGCTGTCATGAGAATGGCACGAAAACGCAATCTCGTTGATTCCGTAGCTGCTTCAATGGGTGATTTACCAGTTTGATAGAGTTGACTCGCAAACTCGATGATAAGGATGGCACTTTTGGCCGCTAGACCAATTAAAAGAACAAGGCCAATTTGTGTGTAAACATTATTATCTAAACCTCTCATACGAGTTGCTAAGGCAGCCCCAAGCACGGCAGTGGGAACCGTAAGCATGACTCCCAAAGGGAGCGTCCAGCTTTCATATTGAGCAGCGAGAAATAAGTAAACAAAAATTAAAGCTAAAGCGAAGATGAGGATGGCAGTATTTCCCGCTTGCACCTCTTGGTAAGTAACCCCAGACCATTCAAACCCTAGGGAAGGGGGGAGAACTTGGCTGGCAATGTCTGTAATGGCTTCAACAGCCTGGCTGGAACTAAAACCAGTTCTAGCATCACCAGTAATGTTGGCCGATTGATAAAGATTATGCCGACTCATGACTGTAGGCCCAACAGTATTCTTAACTTCTACTAAAGTAGATAATGGAATCATATTGCCTGAACGCGATCTTACTTCCAGTTTTGTGATATCTTCACGTTGAGAACGTGCTTGCTGATCCGCTTGTATCACTACCCTCCACACTCGACCATAGAGATTAAAATCATTCGTATAAGCTGATCCTAAGTTCGACTGTAGCGTCGTAAATATAGCATCGAGAGGGACATCTAACCTTTTCGCTTTCACACGGTCGACTTCGAGAAAAAGCTGTGGCACCCCCGAGCGGAAGGTAGTGTTCATCTGCATGAGGACCGGGTTTTTATTTCCTTCTCTTACAAGATCCTGAGCTACCTGTTGCAGTAGATCTAGACCTGTGCTTTCCCGGTCTTGTAGCTCCATAGAAAACCCTCCGACGGTACCCAAGCCCGGAATGGGTGGAGGTCTCACTGCAAAAATCACGGCGTCCTGAAGATCAAAGAATTGTCTGTTGAGTAAACCAATGATGCTTTCTATTTGAGTTTCAGGAGTCTTTCGTGCATCCCAGTGATCTAAAACAACCCAAACTGTGCCAGCGTTGGGTGTTACCACAGAATCTAATAAAGAAAATCCAGCAATATTGACGCTAGCCCTTATCCCGGATGTTTGATTAACAATCTCGGCCACAGTATCCATAACCTTATTTGTTCTCTCAAGAGATGAAGCATCCGGAAGCTGAACACTGATAAAAAAGATTCCTTCATCTTCAGATGGTATAAAGCCAGTGGGAAGCTTTGTAATGCCAAAATAAGTGGCTGCCATCATTCCTGCAAAGATGATGCAACCTAATACGGTCTTGCGAAGGATCGATCGCAAGATTTTAGCGTAGCCAGAAGTCGCCTTGCTTAAGAAATGGTTGAACCATGTAAAAACAAAGAAGGATTTTTGAGACGAGGGGCGAAGCAACATTCCGCAAAGAGCAGGGCTAAGAGTTAGGGCATTGATCGAAGAAAAAAGGGTAGCGATAGAAATGGTAAGTGCAAAAGGACGGTAGAGTTGACCTGAAATACCGGGCATCACGATCGTTGGAACAAATACTGCCAATAACACCAGCGTAGTCGCCACGATAGGTCCTGTGATTTCTTTCATTGATTTCACAGTGGCCTCTTTAACACTCAGCCCCTCCTCATCAAGAATACGCATGGTATTCTCTACAACAAGTATGGCATCATCCACTACAATACCAATAACTAGAATGAGACCGAACATGGTAAGGGCATTAACGGTCATGCCAGTCGCCAACATGACACCAAAAGTTCCCAGAAGAGATACGGGTATGGTCAATGCAGGAATTAAGGTCGTTCGAAAGTCTTGTAGAAAGATATAAACAGTCAGAACAACCAACAAAATGGCTGTGATCAGTGTTATAATGACTTCTTTAACAGACTGGTTGATGTACTCAGTTGTGTCATAGACAATGCGATGCTCAAAGTCTTCGGGAAAATCTTTGCTCAGACGAGTCATCTCAGATTTAACCTGTTCTGCAATATTCAGAGCGTTGGCACCAGGGGCTGGATAGATAGCCAGGGCTATCGAGGGCTCTCCAGAGAGAGTGACTCTCCAGTGGTAAGCCTGGGCTCCTAATTCAACTCTGGCTATATCTTTCATCCTTAGGAGTTGGCCTTCATCCCCGCGCTTTACCACAATGTTTTCAAATTGTTCGACAGTAGATAATCGGCCAAGGGTAGTGATCGAATACTCAAACGCCTGGCGTTCGGGAGAAGGTGCAGCACCTATTTTCCCCGCAGCAACCTGGACATTTTGTTCCTGCAAGGCTCCTATGACATCGGTCGTTGTAAGTCCGCGAATTTTCATGATATCTGGGTCAATCCAAATACGCATTCCAAAATCCTTTGCACCTAGGATATCAACCTTGCTAATCCCCTTGATGCGCCCAAGAACATCTTTAATGCGCATGGTGGCATAGTTGGATAAATAGAGTTCATCAAAGGTTTTATTTGGAGAAACGAGGTTGACCATAAGAGTCATACTTGAGGATTGCTTTTCCACGGAGATCCCTTGGCGCTTTACATCTTCTGGGAGCCCGGGCTCCGCTTCTTTAACTCGGTTTTGAACCAGGACAGTAGCTAAATCAACATCCGTTCCCACTTCAAAAGTTACAGTAATACTGCAAGCTCCATCTGAGGAACTTTTGGAAGACATGTAGATCATGTTTTCCACTCCGTTAATTTTTTCTTCTAAAGGGGCCGTTACGCTTTCCGCAACAACACTCGCACTAGCACCAGGATAAGTTGTCGAAACTTTGACTGATGGAGGAGTAATGTTAGGCATACTCTCGATGGGAAGTAGCGGAATGGAAATAACCCCTATGAGAGAAATCACAATGGAGATAACAGAAGCAAATATAGGGCGATAAATAAAAAATTTGCTCAACATACCAGTTTATTTATTGGGTGTACTACCTTGTCCTGCAAAATTTGGAGTTACGGGTAAACCTGGACGCGCTTTTTGAATTCCTTTGCTAATAAAAGTGTCAGTGTCTGTTATACCTTTGAGAATAATGCGTTTTCCATTATCCTGAAGTGGACCAAGCTCAACGTACCTTTTCTCGACCAGATTATCCTCACCTACCAGGTAGAGAAAACGACCGCCAAGATCTGTGGAAAGGGCTATTTCTTCAACTAAAAGTGCGTTATTGATTTTCTCCCCAGGCAGTCTTACCCGAGCGAAAAAACCGGGAAGTAAAAGACCTTTAGGATTTGGAAAAGCCGCTCGCACCTGAATGGTTCCCGTATCTATGTCAATCTGGTTATCAATATAGTCAGCGTATCCCTCAAAAGGTTCTTCTCTGCCTTCCACAAATAAAAGTGCTCCTGCTTGAACTTCATGTCCTTTTTCCTTACGCTTATCGGGATAGATACTACCAAGTCTCTGCAAGACTTTGCTGATGGTTCGCTCATTAACATCGAAGTAAGCATAAATAGGATCTATCTTCACGACTGTGGCCAGTAGAGTAGACCCCTCTGTTCCTACCAAGTTTCCAACATCTACAAAATTACGCCCAATTAAACCCTCTATAGGAGACTTGATTTCTGTATAAGAAAGATCGATTTCAGCTTTTCTTAAATCCGCTTTAGCTTGGGTGATCGCAGCAATTCCCTGGTCTCGTTCCGCTATGGTTTGAGTGACCTCTAGCTTACTGACGGCATCGGATTCTAACGCTTCCTCTAATCTCTTTAATTCAGAATCAATACTTCTTAAATTTGCTTTTGCACTGTCTAGTTGAGCTAATGCGCGATCACGCGCTACACGGTACGGCTCAGGTTCAATCAAAAAAAGTGGCTGGTTCTTTTTAATTTCCGTGCTGGGTTCAAATAAAATTTTTTCAATGTAGCCTGAAACACGCGTTTTTATTTCCGCTGTCTCACTTGCCACGGTGGTTCCTGTATACTCTGTATACAAAGTTATATCACGTTGCTCGGCTTTTTTAACCATAACGCTCGGCGGTGACAGTGGTTGGGGATCAATATCCTTCGAGCAGCTTGTAAATAGCAAGATGGATAAAATTGTTACAGTATAGAACTGCCTGATCCTAAGGAGAGGACAAGTCCGAAATATTTCTTTTCTAAACATAGGTAAACAATGGTGCAGTATCTCAAGCAGGCGATGGGCCAAAATTTAGCTTAAACCTGGATGATGCAGTAGAGACTTAAAGATCTACGCAACATCTTGGCCTCAAGAGACATAGAGTCTCCCAGAGGTATCACCTTTTGATACATCTTCGTCAACTCTCTTTTCCTTGTGGCTCAAGCTTTTAGGTATCTCGTTCAATTTCTATTACATCATTGGGGTTTAACATATGAGTTATACACATTAAGGCAAGATTGACCTAAATACTATGACACTTCTGATTTGATTGCTTTATAACCTCAAAGAGGAAATCAATGTTTCGAAAGAATAGGAATACTGAGCTAAAATGCCTGCACTCCAATAACTGGTATCCATGCTCAGTAGCTATAGGATAGGCTTTATTACTACATTGGCTATTTATAGCATCGAATGAACTTACCCTAGAATTTGAGTCTAACCAGACTTTGTTCTCCACGAATCATAGTTAGCCAATGATAAGTTTTATCTAGATGGCCATATTTCTAATGCGCATCATTTGGCTTAAAAGTAAGTTTAGTCAAGCTTCTCCTCTTTCAATTCTTCAAGTGAGTCATGGTTATATTAATACTTTTAGTTCATTAAAATCAAATTATAGTAAATAATAATTTTTTA